>JBBSRS010000036.1:0-11857 GCA_038242795.1 Burkholderiales bacterium | reverse complement strand
TACGGCCTGGAAGCCGACCTGTTTGCCGCCGTGCCGGAGTTGGTGGCCGCGCTGTAAAGGCACGCCCGACTCACCCAGCAAAGCGCCCCACGGGGCGCTTTTTTTATGCCATGACGCAAAGACAAGACCCGCGCATGGGCGGTCGCCACCTCATGGCGCGGGCAGCGTGGCGCGACTCATGCCAATCAGGTAGCTGCGGATGGCGTCGATGTCGTCTGCCTTCAGGTAAGCGCTGAAATCCGGCATGCCTCGCTGTTTCAGGATGCCTTCGAGGGGCGGCAGGCGAAAAAGGTTGGCGCTTTGCAGATAAGGCGAGCTGCGCAGGTCGGGCAGCACGCCGGCCGACACGCCGCCGCCGCCGTGGCACTGCGCACAGTAGCGGGCAAACTGCGCCGCGCCGCGTGCGAAGGTTTCAGGATTCGTTTTGTCCGCTGGCGGCAGCACCACCGGGCGCATGGCTTCGGTGGCGGCGGGCAACGGCTGGTGCGCGCCCAGCTTGAACACCAGCACCCGGCCACGCTCGGGCGCGTTGGCCTTTGGCATCAGCATGCCGCCATTCAAATGCAGCGACGAGCCAAATCCCGCCGCCACGGCCACGTACTGCTCACCGCCGATGGCATAGGTGATGGGGCCGCCCAGCGCGTGCAGTCGAATCGGCGCCGACCACAATAGCTGGCCGCTGGCGCTGTCATAGGCATTGAAGGCGCCGCCGTTGTTACCTTGGAACACCAGCCCGCCCGCCGTCGCCAACACGCCACCGTTCCACGGGCCGGGGTGCGGCACGCGCCAGGCCTCGCGCTGCGCCACCGGGTTCCAGGCGAGCAAAAAGCCCTGGTACGCCTGTTTGGCCTGCACGATGAGCGCAGGGTCGGCCGGCATGGCCGGGTCCACCACGCCGGTGTTCCAGACACCGGGTCGAAAGCGAAACGCTGGGTCGCCCACCATGTAGGCGGTGCTTTCCATCGCCGGAATGAAGACCAGCCCAACCTGCGGGTCGTAGGCCATGGGCTGCCAGTTGTGGCCGCCGAGCTGCGACGGCTGCACCAGCGCCGGGGCTTTTTCATAGCGCGCACCCTCTGCCACTTGCGGGCGGCCAGTGGCTTTGTCGACATGACTGGCCCAGCTCACGACGGTGTATTTTTCAGCGGAAATCAGCTGGCCCGTGGCCCGGTCAAGCACATAGAAAAAGCCGTTCTTGGGCGCCTGCATCAGCACCTTGCGGCGCTGACCTTCGATCGTGAGCTCGGCCAGCATGATGGGCTGGGTGGCGGTGTAGTCCCAGGCGTCGCCGGGCGTGGTCTGGTAATGCCAGACATATTCGCCGGTGCGCGGGCGCAGCGCCACGATGGACGACAGGAACAGGTTGTCGCCGCCGCCGGGGCTGCGAATGCTGGCGTTGTGCGGCGAGCCATTGCCCACGCCGACGTAGAGCAAGTCCAGCTCGGCGTCGTAGGCCATCGAGTCCCATACTGTGCCGCCGCCACCGTATTTCCACCACTCACCGTTCCAGGTCCTGGCGGCAATGTCGCGCAGCGGCGCGTCCGACACCTCGTGGTCAGGGCCGCTGGCCGGGTTGCCCGGCACGGTGTAGAAGCGCCAGCGGCGCTGGCCGGTGCGCGCGTCGTAGCCCGTCACGAAGCCGCGCACGCCGTATTCGGCACCGCCGTGGCCAATCACCACCATGCCATTGGCGACGCGCGGCGCGCCGGTGATGGTACGGACTTCATTAATGGGAAAAGTGCGTTGTGACCACAGCGGGCGGCCGGTCCTGGCGTCAAGCGCCACCAGCCGGCCATCGAGCGTGCCGACGTAGACGCGCCCCTGGTGCACTGCCACACCCCGGTTGACCACGTCACAGCACGCGTGTGCGGCTTTCTCGCCGGGCACCTTGGGGTCGTAGACCCACAGTTCGCGGCCCGTGCGGGCATCGAGCGCGTACACGGTGCTCCACGGGCCAGTCACGAACATGGTGTTGCCGACGACGATGGGCGTGGCCTCGACGCCGCGCGGCTGGCGAAACTGGTAAGTCCAGGCCAGGCCCAGCTTGTCCACATTGGCGCGATCCACCTGCGCCAGCGGGCTGAAGCGCTGCTCGCCAGCGTCGCGGCCATGCTGGGGCCAGGGTTCGTTCTTCAGGAGGGCGGCATGGCCGTTGCCAAGTGCGGCCAGTGCCAGGACGCCGGTCGCCAGCAAGCGACCCAGGACGCGGTAAATCGGGATGTGCATCGGTTTCCTTGAAAAAACAATCTCCACCAGGGCCGTCGTGACCACGCCGATAGCCGGGGGCCTGTAGGCTAGCGCCAGCGCGGCCTTGCAGCCATCGTCCGTTTGCATGTGGCCGCAGGGTGCCCATTGCGGTGTGATGCACGCTGCCCTGCTTTCGATCAACCCCAACCAAAGGACTGACTTTCATGCCCACTACCCTCGTTACCGGCTCGGCTTCCGGCATTGGTGCCGCCACCGTGACCGCCTTGCAGGCCGCCGGCCACACCGTCATTGGCGTGGACTTGCGCAATGCCGACATCACTGGCAACTTGTCCACGGCCGAGGGCCGCCAGGCCGTCATCGCGCAGGCGTTGGAACGCTGCAATGGCACGCTCGACGGGCTGGTGCTGTGTGCTGGCCTGGGCGCGCAGGTGCAGCCGGCGTCGCTGATTGCGTCGGTCAACTACTTTGGCGCAGTCGAATTGCTCGACGCCCTGCTGCCTGCGCTGCAAAAAGGCACGCATCCCTCGGCCGTGGTGATTTCGTCGGTTGCCTCGGCCATGCTGCCCTGGGACAAGAACCCGCTGGCCGCCGCCTGTGAGGCCGGCGACGAAGCCGCCGTCAGCGTCATCGTCATGGGCGCAGGCGCGCAAGGCGGCAATCTGGCCTATGCCGGCTCGAAGAACGCGCTGACCGTGGCCGTGCGCAAGCGCGCCGCTGCGTGGGGCCAGGCCGGTGTGCGCGTGAACACGCTGGCACCCGGCGCCACCGAAACCCCGCTGCTGCAGGCCGGACTGCAAGACCCGCGCTTCAGCGAATCGATCAAGAACTTTGTCGCGCCGATTGCCCGTCGCGCCGAGCCGCGCGAAATGGCGTCAGTGATCGCCTTTTTGATGAGCGACGCGGCCAGTTTCGTGCATGGCGCACAGTTCTACGCGGACGGCGGCATCGACGCGGTGACGCGGCCAACGCAGTTCTGAAAGCGGTGCGCCCATGACCACGAACGCAGCCACACCCACGCCCGAACACATGCAGGCCACCGTCGAGGCCTATGTGCGCGCACTCAACGCCGCCGACCTGGACGCCATCACCGGGCTGTATGCGGACGATGCGCAGGTCGAAGACCCGGTGGGCTCGACGCCCAAGCGCGGACTGGCCGAGATTCGCGCTTTTTATGCAGGCTCCCTCAGGATGAAACTGCAGGTTGCGCTCGAAGGCCCGGTGCGCGCCTTGGCCAACGAGGCGGCTTTTGCCTTCAGCGTGTCGTTTGAAGTCAACGGCCAGCGCACCACCATCCGGCCCATCGACCTGTTCCGCTTTGACGCCGCCGGACGCATCGTGCAGATGCGCGCCTTCTTCGGGCCGGCCAACATCAGCGTGGGCTGAGTTGCGCTTGCCAGACCGCTTGCCCACACCGGCGCTGCGGCGAGTCTCGTCACTGCTCAACTCCCTCGAAACTCCCCGTAGTCTCTTTTGTCATTGCGAACAGAGCCTGTCCCGGACTTGATCCGGGAATCCGCAATCCATGACCCCGCTGGGGAGAGGTCAGGGTTCCCGGGTGCTGAAACCCAGGACTTGATCCGGGGCCGGGATGACAGAGGCTGATGTCATTGCGCTTTGAACTGAAAAGCGACCTGAGTAGTTACCGAGCCTCAAGCTTTTTAAGCACTTTGCGCAAGCGTGACGTGCGTTTTCAGCGCCTCGATTTATAGCAACGCGCATTGCTATTGCGAAGCAGGCCTAACCGCAACACACTTCCCTTCTTCAGGAATCCGAGAAAAACCACAAATAGTACCGTTAAAAACATACAATATTCATAATTTTGTATTGCTATATCGGTATGTCAAAGAACTCAAAAGCTATCCAGCAGTTGCCTCCCGCCACTTTGGGCGTGCTCCGGAAACTGGGTGCCGACCTGGCGGTGGCCCGCTTGCGCCGCAAGGAATCGCTGCGCACCTGGGCAAAGCGCTTGGGCGTCACCCTCTCCACGCTCCAGCGTCTCGAAGCCGGCGACCCGGCCGTGAGCATCGGCATCGTCGCAAGCGCCTTGTGGCTGATCAACCGGGATGGTGAGCTGGGGCACTTGGCGGCTCCGGAACATGACCAGGGCGCGCTCGAACTGAACGTACGGGAAGCGGTGGCCCTCGGTCAGGCCCGGGCGCAGGCTTCTGCGGATGCCCACCTACGTGCAGCATCCCCCGAAAAAAGGAAAAGGGACTGAAATGCGTCTCGATGACCTGTTCCTTTGGTACCTGGGCGACGCGATGCCTCGTTACGTGGGGGCGTTGAAGCTGGTGGCCGCCGGCAAGGGCGTCTCGCTCCACTATGCCGAGGATTGGCTGACCCATGGATTTGCGCTCAGCGAAGACCTGCCCCTCGTGGACATCGAATTCTCCCCGCCCGGGCGACTGAGCGCCCATGCGCCCCGCGCAGTGGGTGCCGTGGATGACGCGCGTCCAGACCGCTGGGGCGAGAAAGTCATCCGGTTCATCGACAAACCCAAGCGCCTGTCATTGATGGAATTGCTCTACTACGCCGGGGACGACCGCTTCGGTGCGCTGGGGGTCTCCACTTCGCCCAGCGCCTACCTCCCCCGACAAGGCGGTCCCTTGCCCCGGTTGGCGCAAGTTCAGGCGCTCAGCGAGGTTGTGGCCAAGATTGAAGCTGGTGATGCCTTGACGGTGCTTGAAGCCAGAATCATGGAAGGGGGTGGCAGCCCTTTGGGCGGCGCGAAACCCAAGGCGCTGATCGAGATCGAGGGCGAGCAGTGGGTGGTCAAGTTCTTCAACAACGAGTACGTTGATGCGCCGCTCATCGAGCATGCCACCATGACACTGGCGGCCCAGGCCGGCATTTGCGTCGCCCAGACTCAGGTCATTCACCTGGCGGCGGCAAATGCCGTGGCGGTTCGGCGATTCGACCGCGTGGGCGGCCAGCGGATTCACAGCATCTCGGCGGGCACCGCAATCCGGGCAGCGACGGCGGCCGGCGCCGAGCCAGAAATGGGTTACCCGCAGCTTGCCCGCATCCTGCGGCGGGTCGGTGTCAGCCAGGGCGACACGCATCTCGCCGATGCCCGGGAACTGTTCCGCCGGATGGTGTTCAACATCCTGGTCGACAACACCGACGACCATGAGAAGAACCACTCGCTGCTGGTCGTGAACCCCACCGCCAATGGCCGGCTCAGGCTGGCGCCGGCCTATGACGTTCTTCCCACCAACTCCGGCCAGGGCTATCAAGAGTTCATCTGCGGGGCAGACGGGCAAGCCTCAACGCTGGCCAATGCAATGTCCCAGTGCGATGCGTTTGGTCTCCAACCGGCACAGGCTGCCGGGCAAGTCGCCCAGGTCATCGGGGTGGTGAACACCTGGCGTGCGCACTTTGAATCCGTCGGGGTGTCGAAAAGCGACCTGGACAGCTTGGCAGAACGCCTTGACGGCGACGAATTGCTGATCCAGCGGCAATCGTTTGACGCAGGCCAGTACCCGGAAACACTGCCCAAACGAAAGCAGACCAGCCCATTTCGCAGGGCTTGACGCGCCTCGCCAGGCCAAATTCCTTGCAATCCCGGGTGTCCATTGGTGGCATCGGGATGCATTGGCCAGCAGCGCAGCGAAAGCCCGGTCCCGCATAAAAAAACCCGGAACAATCCGGGTTTTTTACAGGTTACTGATGGCAGATCAGAACGAATATTTCATGTTGAACGACAGCTGGTCGCGATCAGCAAGCAAGCGGTTGTCCGTCGCGTCCAGGGACGCGCCACCGGCATAACCCAGGTAGGTCAGGCCCAGGGAAAGATTGCCGCGGCGCACGAAGGAAGCACCCACGCTGTAGCGCTTGTCGCCCTTTCCGCCGACGCTGCCCAGCAAGGTGCGGCCACTCAGCTGCTGCGAATAGCTGATCGGAACCGTGAGGTCCCAGCCTTCAAAAATGCCGGGATAGCCCAGCACCAGGGTGCCCGAAAATGCCACGCCAGAATCGGTCTTGAACGTCAGGCCGCTCTCGGGACCGTCGTAGCCCCTGTATTTCACAGCGACGATTTCGCCCAGCAGGTTCACCGACTCGGCAAACGGCGTGCGGCCGAAATTGGTGAAAGTTCCCAGGTTGAGCTGCGTGGCTTTGGCTCGCGTTGGCGTTCCGAGCGCGCCGATGAGCACCGGCACACCATCGCGATAGGTCAGCTCGCCATAGCCCGAAGTGTTGTTGGTCACCCGGGTGCTGACGGTTCCACCAACCAGCTTGACCTTGTCGAAGTAGCGTACCTGGTAAGAACTCGTTGCCAGGCTGGTGATTGGCAACGGTGTGCGATCGTTGTAATTGAGGTAGTACAGGCCCGCTTCGGTCTGGTCAGTGACACGGTAGCGCGTGCCTATGCCCCACTGCCCGGTTTTGCTGGGCAGGATGTCATTGCCGCGCAGGCCAAAGCTGCACTTGTTGTTCACATAGGGTTGCAGACAGGTGCCGCCCGGACCCACCCCGTCCGATGCGTTCAGGAATGAACCCGACGCTGGCGCGATGGTCGAATGAAACCCGTATTGATACTGACCCAGCAAGGTCAGGCGCGGGGTCAGCTCGATGGAGGCCATGAGCTGGTCCTCAGGCAGGATCACGTCCTTGGTTTCAGTGCCGGGTATGCCGGTCTTGGTGCCGTCAAACGGTCCTTGCGCCTGCGCTATGTTGGGAAAGTACACCGACTCGCCCCAGTTGACCGCCTGCCGGCCCAGACGAACCGTGGCGCGGCTTGACGCCCCCAGTTCAAAAGAGGTGTAGGCATAGGCATCCAGGATGCGGCTGTAACCACCGTGGTAACGCTTGGTCTCGTCGCTGAACTGGTTCACCGCTCCCGGCTTGTTGACCAGGCCGGTGTTGTCGTTGCTGCGGTGGTAGACGTCGTCATAAAACGTGCTGCCCGACAGCACGAAGCCGCTGTCGCCCTTGGACACCTTGCCCTCGAACAGCTCCGAGATGCGGTTGGCCGTCAGGGCGTTCTTGGCGAAGTTGTTGTCGCCGTCATTGGCGCCACCATTTTTGGACAGCAAGGGGTCGGCACTCTTGGTGCGCTGCGACAGCGTGTAGTTGGTGGTAAAGCGCCAGTCCAGGTTCACGCCATTTTCGAAGGTGATGGTTTCACCGGCCTGTGCAGCGCCAGCCATGGCCAGCGCCGCAATGGCCATGGCCACCGGCTTCAATGGGCTGTTTCTTTTCATGGTTGAGTCTCCTTGTTTTTTTGTGAAAGCACTCAGTTGCCAGCGTTGCGTGCGGCTTCCGGCGTGAACATGGCCGGGGTCAGGTCACCCTTGTTCAGGATGGGGCCGTTGGGGCGTTCCTGGAACAGGTTGTAGGCAATGTAGCCACCAGAATTCAAATCGAAATAAAAGGCTGTGCCTGCTTGAAAGGCATTGATGTCAAAGCCATAGTAGTAGTTCACGAAGGCGTACTGCCACAACGAGCCACGGGCGTCGTACATGTCGGACATGACGGCCTGGCCGGTATCCTCGTCCAGGAACAACACGCGCTTGCCGTAGAGGTGGCGGTAGCTGTCCTTCAACGAGCCCTCGACAGCCCAGACGCGGCGCAGTTCCCAGCGGATGAAGTCGGCGTTCGGCACACCGGGTTTGAGCAGATCGGCGTACTTGACGGTTTTGGCGTGAAGCTTGTAGGCATTGGCAGGAACGTACATTTCGCGCTTGCCCAGCAATTTCCAGTCGTAGCGCTCGGGCGAGCCGTTGAACAAGCGGTCCGAGTCAATCGTCATCTTGCCGCCGGAGCCGCCCAGCGGCTGGTCAAAGCCGTATTCGGGCAACTGGCGCACGCGGCGCGTTCCCGGGTCGTAGCTCCAGGCCAGGCGCTTGTCCTTGGCAAAGTTCACCGGCTCGGACGACACGCTGACGCCCCCCTTTTCACGCTCGGGCAGCAGCGTCGAGGTCAGGGCGTTGGCCATGCTGCCTTCGAGCGGCTTGCCGACCTCGGCGGGCATGTTGCCGTAGTCCAGGTTCTTGTTGCGCTGGCGGCCCCAGGAAATGGCGCCGTCGGACAGCACGTTGGCAAAGTCGGTGGTCTTGTCCTCGTTGAAAGCACGGTTGGGGAACATGTTGTTCATCAAGGCTTCCTGACCGTTCTTTGGGATCGGAAACGGAATCGAGCCCTTGACGGCGCCCTTGATGCTCAGCCCGCCGTCTGCAATTTCGGCGTTGAGCGCATTTTTCTTGGCGGATTCGCAGGCCGAGTCGGGCAGGCGGAAATCGCGGTGGCCCGGATAGATATCCATGCGGAAGGTCTTGGGGAACTTGGCGAACAAGGCCTTTTGTCCGTCGGACAGCTTGGCTGCGTACTGCGCCTGGTTTTCGGCGGTGATGGTCAACACCGGCTTTTCAGCCGCATACGGGTCCACCGGGTGTTGGCCCACATGCGGGGTGTATTGCACGCCGGGGGGCGTGCCCAGCCACTTGCCGGTGAATTCGGGCACACCGTCCTTGGTGCCGGCTTTTTCGGCGCCAACGCAGGTCAATTCCTTGCCCAGTTTGTCGGCCTCGGCGGCGGGCACCTTGGCCAGCGCGCTGCCGGCCATGAGCAAGCTCACGGCAACGGGTCTCAGGGTCAGTGTTGCTTTCATCAAAGTCTCCTTTTCCCTTGTCCAAGGGAGTTTGTCATTCAAGTCGCCACGCAAGCGCGTGGTGGGCAAAACAGACGAGTGGGAAAATAATTTCAATACCCAACCATCCCGGCGGGAATTGTTGTTTCAGGCCAGCTTATTTCCATCGTCTGATAAGACTAGGTTGTGACCCGAAGGGCCGCAACTGGCAGCGGGGCATGTGTCACACGCTGGCAAACCGTTAATGCCGCGCATACAAAATTAGCAATCAATTGCTATTCAATCAATAGCTGCAAACGCCCTGCAGTCAAGAAAAAATACCTATTTATCTAAAATTTTCTGATTCTTGAAGTGGATTTATGCGCGGTCTTTCTCTGTCGGTTTTTTTTCTTTTTTCTTGGACATTGGAAGCTCGCAATCAAGCCCGTTCATAGGAGGCTGCGCGCTGTTTATTTGTCTGGCAGCAGCCAACTATTTGGCAAGGCGTGCAGCCTTGCGCAAGCGCCGCAAAAGCCTCTGGCCAAGCGCTCCGGCAGGAGGGCAAGGGCAAGCCATCATCCGACGACAGCGCGGCCCGGACCCTCAAGAAAGGTCGATGCCGCCCGCATTGTGTCAGGGGTGATTCGGCCCGCGCTGCGCCCGTGCGATGCGGCGTCTGGCGCAGCATCGCACGGGCGCCATGCCGCTCAGGCTGGCGGGTATTCGCGCTTGAGGGCGGACTTGAGCATTTTCCCGGCCGGGGTGCGCGGCAGGCTGTCATGGCGCACATGCACATGCAGCGGCACCTTGTAGGCGGCCAGCCGGCCGGCCACATGCGCCTGCACCTGCGCGGACGTCAGCCACTCGCCGGGCGCCAGCACGACCACGGCGACCACGGCCTCGCCGGTCTGGTCGTCAGGCTGCGAAAATACCGCCGCCTCGACCAGCCCGGGGTGCTGCAGCAGGCATGACTCGACCTCGGCCGCAGCAATTTTTTCGCCGGCGCGATTGATCACGTCCTTGATGCGGTCCACGATGCGCAAGAACCCGTCGGCGTCCATCAACCCGATGTCACCGGTGCGAAACCAGCCCTCGTCTTCCAGCGCCCTGGCGCTGGTGGCGCTCTGGGCGCAGTAGCCCTGCATTACAGTGATGCCGCGCAGCCACACTTCGCCGGACTCGCCGGTTGGCATCGGTGTGCCGTCAAATTCGGCCACGCGCAGCTGGATGATGGGGGAGACCAACCCCGAACAGTGGGGTTTGAGCTGGAACAGCCGGCCCGAGGAGGCCGCGCCCACACCGTTGGTTTCGGTCAGGCCAAAGCCGGTGCCCGACATCGCGTCGCCGCGCCGGTTCAGCACGTCGTCGATCAGGCGCTGCGGCAAGCCCGCGCCGCCAAAGCCGACGCCGCCCAGGCTGCCGGTGATCGCCGGGTCGTCAAAGCCGGGCTCGGCCAGCAGCTGCATCACCATCGACGGCGCGCCGTTGAACTGGGTGATCTTTTCAGCCTGGATGAGCTTGATCGCCTGCGCCGGCCCCCAGCGGTGCATGAACACCAGCCGGCGCCCGTGGCGCATCGACGCCAGCAACTGCGCATGCAGGCCGCTGACATGAAACAGCGGCACGGCCGTCAGCGTGGTTGGCTGCAGACCGCGCGCCATCATGGCCTTGATCATGTCCGGCGACGTCATGGCGGTGATGGCGCCGATGTAGTCGATGTTGTGCAGCGCCTGGCAAACCGCACGCTGGCTGGAAAGCACGCCCTTGGCCTGGCTGCTCGCGCCCGAGGTAAAAAGAATCAAGGCGTCGTCTTGCGGGCCGAGTACCGGGGCTTGCACGGCCGGCGCGCCGGGTGCGATCAAGGCCGTCCAGGCCGCATCGCCCTGCCCTGGCGCGCCTTCGACCACCGCCGCGCGGCAGTCGAGCGCCGCCAGGTCGGCGCCGACATGGGCAAAGCGCTCGGTGTCGCAGATCAGCCAGCGCGGCTTGATGTCACGCAAATTGGCCAGCAATTCGTCGCGCAGGCCAAAGCTGTTCAGCGGCGCGGGCACAGCGCCGAGCAGCGCCACAGCCACAAACGCCACCACCCATTCGGGCCGGTTGCGCATGGCAATGGCGACGCGCTCGCCGGCCTTGACGCCGTGCTCGGTCTGCAAGCGGCCAGCCAGCGCGTCTGCCGCCTGGTAGAAACGGTCAAACGACCAGCGGTCGCCTTCGTACACCATGAATTCGCGTGCGCCATGCACGCGGCCGGCGTCCAGCACAGCCGGCAGCGACGCCAAGGCGTTGCGGTAGGCCGGCAGCATCTGGCCGTTCAGACTCACTTCGGTCAGCTCGAAGGGCGCGCCCGGCGCGATGAGCTGGGCGTGGCAGAGGGCGACCTGGGTCAGCAAATCAGGCTCGGCAGCAGGGGCAGTGGCCATGGCGGGGGGAGTTGCAACAGAAGTCATGGCGTTCAAAATCCTTTCAGTCGTGCATAGCGGTCGCGGTGAAACACCCCGTCGCCCAGGCTGTGTTGCAGCACGCGGGCGCGCTTGACCATCAGTCCCAAATCAAATTCGTCGGTGACGCCGATGCCGCCGTGCAGTTGCACTGCCTCGTTCATCAGCTTTTCGCACAGGTCAGAAGCCCGCGCCTTGGCCAGGCTGGCCAGCAACGCCAGGTCAGCGTCCTGCGTGTCGATGGCCGACAGCGCGGCGCGCACGCAGCTTTGCAGCATTTCCAGCTCGGCATAAAGCCGCGCCATGCGGTGCTGCAGCGCCTGGAACGAGCCAATCGGCACGTCGAACTGCACGCGTTCCTTCAGATAAGCGTTGGTGCGCTCGAACGCCTCGCGCAGCAAGCCCAGCCCTTCGGCGGCCAGACAGATGCGGGCACGGTCGAGTGCGGCGTCCAGTGCCTGCGCGGTGTCAGCGGCTGAGTTCAGACGCAAATCATCGGCAACTTCGACGCTTGAAAGCAGCAGGCGCGCATGGTTGCGGCTGTCGGCCAGCCGCGTCGGCTGCAGCGTGACGCCCGTCTGCGCGGATTCGACCATGAACAGGCCGATACCTTCATCAGCGCCCTGCGCATCCAGCAGCC
>JBBSRS010000035.1:0-11926 GCA_038242795.1 Burkholderiales bacterium | reverse complement strand
AGGCACAAACCGGCTTCCAACCGCAGCGAGTTGCGCGCCCCCAGGCCCACGGGTTTGACTTCGGGCTGCGCCAGCAGGGTTCGGGCCAGGGTGTCGGCGTGCACAGCGGGCACTGAAATCTCGAAACCGTCTTCACCGGTGTAGCCGCTTCGGGTGATGAAGCAGTCGCAGCCCGCCACGGTGAACTGGCCGCCGGTCATGAACACCAGCCTTTCAACGCCCGGCGACAGGCGCTGCAGGGCGTTCACGGCCAGCGGGCCCTGCAGCGCCAGCAAGGCCATCTCGGGCATCGGAATGACGTCGCAGCGGCTGCCGATTTTGTCCTGGATATGGGCGATGTCACCGACCTTGCACGCACCGTTGACGATGACGAAGAGGTCGCCGCCATTGGCTACGTCACGGTTGAAGAACATCAGGTCGTCAATGATGCCGCCCTGGTCATTGAGCAGCAGGCCGTAGCGCTGCTTGCCGGGCGCCAGGTCGATCACATCGACCGGCATCAGGGTTTCAAAAGCGGCCGCGGCATCCGGGCCGACCAGCCGCAGCTGGCCCATGTGCGACACATCGAACAGGCCAGCGCTCTTTCGGGTCTGCAGGTGCTCGGCCATCAGACCGGCGGGGTATTGCACCGGCATGGAATAACCGGCAAAAGGCACCATGCGTGCGCCGAGTTCCACATGCAGTGCGTGCAGCGGCGTGTGGTGCAAAGGGGCAGGGGCGGCAGGCGGTTCGTGGGACATGGCGTTCTCCAGCGGGCAAACATGAATCCATGGCCAAAAGCCACGGGCTGCCCCTTCTGTTCACTTTACCTGAGAGATTCGCCTGGCGATGCAGGGTTGCTCCTTCGGTGGACCGCCTAGACGACAGTCTCTCTCCAGTAGGGAACGCCCCTCGTTAGCAGGTGCACCGAGGGGCGGTTGCCAGTCCTTTTGCCTGAGCGTTCAGTCCACCATTGAGGGTGGCGCATGCGCCTTCGGCGGTTTTCTCTGGGAAAACTCTCTCCTGACGCAGCCAAGTGTAGCCGAGCGAAGGGGTGGTTTCTTTCAGCTTTTATTTTGCGTACAACAGGTCGCGCAAGGCCAGCGACAACTGCGGCACATAGGTGATCACCAGCAGGCACGCCAGAATCACCAGAACGAAAGGAATCAGGTGGTGGATGATGCGGTCCAGGGAAACCCTGGCCACCGTGCAGGCGGCAAACAGGTTCACACCAAAGGGAGGGGTGATCATGCCCAGCGCCAGGTTGACCACCATGACCATGCCGAAATGCACCGGGTCGATGCCGAAGTGCATGGCCACGGGCGCCAATATCGGCGCCAGCACAATGATCGCAGCGCTGGTTTCAATGAACATGCCGATGAAGAACAGCGCAACATTCACCCCCAGCAAAAACAGCGCAGGTGACTGCAGCACGGCTTCAAGCCATCGGCCAATCGCATCAGGCACACCGGCGCGCGTGATCAGAAAGGCAAACAGCCCGGCGTTGGCAATGATGAACATGATCACAGCGCTGGACAGCACCGACTTGCGCAGTACCACCACCAAGCTGGCCAGGCTGATTTCCCGGTAGATCACCACGCCCACCACCAGCGCGTAGAACACCGCGACGGCTGCGGCTTCAGTTGGCGTGAAAATGCCGCCGTAAATGCCCCCCAGAATGATCACCGGCATCAGCAGCGCCCAGCCGGCCTGCCAGCTTGCCTTGAAAAAGCCAAGCCGCCCATCGCCATCGTTCTTGCCCCATCCCTTGATCCGGCAGTACACATAGACAAAAGCCATCAGGGACAGGCTGATGAAGATGCCCGGGCCTATGCCGGCGATGAAAAGCTCGCCAATCGAGACTTCAGCGCTCACGCCATACAAAATCAGCGGAATGGACGGCGGGATGATCACCCCCAGCTCGGCGCTGGTCGCCTGCAATGCCGCTGCATAGGTCGTGGGATAGCCATGCTTGACCAGCGCCGGAATCAGAATGGCACCGACGGCAAAGGTGGTTGCCACCGAAGACCCCGAAACGGCTGCAAAAATCATGCAGGTCAACACGCAGGTCATCGGCAGACCTCCCTGCACGCCGCCAACGATGCTTTTCGCAAATTCCACCAACCGGCGTGAGATGCCGCCGGTTTCCATCAGATTGCCGGCCAGGATGAAAAAGGGAATTGCGGCCAGCGGAAACTTGTTGATCGCGGAAAACATTTCCTTGACCGAAATCAGCATGTTGGCATTGGTCGCCTGGATGCCCAGCACCGACGCAAGGCCAATGGAAACGGCGACAGAAATGGTCAGTGCAAAGCACAGCACCATGGTGGTGAGCATGACGGCGGTCATTGGGCAGTTTCCAGTTCCTGGCGTTGTGGATCGATCAGGTTGCCAATGATGCCCACCACGCAAAAGAGTCCGCCCACCGGCATGGCCAGGTAACCCCAGAACATTGAAATGGATTCCAGTCCGGCCATCGACTGAACGCGGCCCCGCAGCGAATAGTCCCATCCCCACCAGATGATGATGCCGATCAGGGAGAGTGCCGCAAGGCAGACCACCCAGTCGAGTACACGCCTGATTCGGGGTGGACTCCAGCGATACAGCACATCAACGCTGACCATGGCCCCCTGGCGGAAAGCAGCCGGGATTCCCATGAAGACCATCCAGATCAAGCTCAGCCTGATGAGAATCTCACTCCATTCGGCGGGTTGCTCCAGAACAAAGCGCGTGATGATCTGGAACATGCCCAGCGACGACGCAATGACAAGCATGAGGCACGCCACCAGCATGGAAAACCCGGTCGTCCAGCGTTCAAAGGTCAAAAAGGCATGTTTCATGAAGTGACACCGATATTTAAAAGAAAACGCCCGTCAGCGCAATAGCTGCGGGCGTATTCAGCTACTGAATACGTAGCAAGGCAAGGGCTGCCTTATTTGTAGTTGCGGATCTTGTCGAGCGCAACCTTGCCGAATTGCTTCTCGAACTCGGCGTTCACCGGCGCCAGAGCCGCCACAAACTTCGACTTGTCAACGTTGTCAATCACGGTCATTCCCTTGGCACGCAGGTCGGCCACGCCCTTGGCGTCGTCTTCATCAACCCTTGCCCGGTTGACTTTCGTGCCTTCTTTGGCAGCGTCAAGAAACGCTTGCTTGTCGGCAGCGGTGAGTTTGTCGAACGAGGCCTTGTTCATCACAAAAATGCAGGGCGAGTAAACGTGGCCAGTCAAGGTCAGGTGTTTTTGAACCTGATCGAATTTGGCAGAGATGATCACCGGCAGGGGGTTTTCCTGCCCATCGACCGTGCCTTGCTGAAGCGCGGTGAACACCTCAGGAAAGGCCATCGGGGTGGTGACAATGCCAAAACCCTTGTAAGCCGCAATATGAACCGGGTTTTCCATGGTGCGCATCTTCAAACCCTTGAGGTCTTCAGGCGTGTTGACATCGCGCTTGCTGTTGGTCATGTGGCGAAAGCCATTTTCAGCCCAAGCGAGCGCCTTGAAGCCTTTGGCGTCAAACTTGGTCAGCAAATCCTGGCCGATCGGTCCGTCAAGAACGGCCCGTGCATGGGCCTTGTCGCGAAAGAGAAAGGGTACATCCAGGATTTTTGTTTCAGGCACGAAGTTGGGGATGGGACCGGTCGACGAAAAAGCCAGTTCCTGCGTCCCCAGTTGTACAGCTTCAATCGATTCCCGTTCGCCGCCCAAGGCACCGTTGTAGAAGGTCTGAACCTTGTATCTACCCCCGGTGCGTTTTTCAACTTCCTTGGCAAAACTATCGATCGCCACACCCTGGTGCGAGTTCTGGGCTGTCGAGATGCTGATCCGCATGGTGGTCTGTGCCATGGAAGCAGCCATGACACCAAAGCCCAAGCTCAGACCGATAATAAGTTTTGAAAGCTTCATGCTGTCTCCGGATAGTTATACGTGATGGGTGAAAATTTTTCGATTGCGGCGTGATGCGGCAAGCATTTTCATTATTGCCGCTGGCCTGCTTCGGATGTGCTCGGGTTTTCGCTTAAAGACCCGGTAATTTCATCGTAGCGCAAGCAGTTTATGCTCTAGGCATGGAGTCGTTTGGGTCCAATACCTGCATTTGCAGATTTTGGATGACAAGCAACACGGGCAATGACGAAGAATTTTTCTGGGTTGTTGCGTCATGCTTGATGACTTGTAAATTATTGTAGGTCTTGGTCAGCGCTTCGGATAAAGTCGCTTTAAGGCTTCGCAGTTCATCGATGCCACTGGTACTGCACACCAAAAAAACACATTCAGGGGAAGAAAAAAATGCAGAGTCACATCATGCCTGTGTCTGGCGATCCCGGACACTATCTTAGGCTGATCGAAGGTGCTACAGCCATCAGGCGACATATAGATTTGCTTCAATGGCTGCAGGGCGATGTCCAGCAGTGCATGCCGCACGAAATTTTGCTGGCAGGATGGGGGAATTTTCAGGAAGGCTCAATTCGGCATGACATTGTGTCAAGGTTGCCGGGTGTGCGGTCTTATGCAGTCGGCACAGATGGGTTGCCGTTCCTGTTGAGCAAATTCCATGAAAACTGGGTTTTTGGAGGCCGGCAGCCAAGTTCGCTCGACTTTCGAAATTTCGAATACCTGCTGGGCAACGCAAGTTTGCCTGGCTCATTCAGCAGTGCATTGCGCACCATGCGTTCAGGTTTGATTCACGGAATGCGGGACGAACGCGGCCAGTGCGAGTGTCTTTATGTACTGCTCAGCAGCCAGAAAATTCCGCTGGAACCAACGAGCACCTCAATCAAGGTGCTGATGCCGGTAATCGACAGCGCATTGCGTCAGGTAACGCAACTTCCGCAACAGCAAAAACCCTTCTCAAAATCCCTGAGAAGTGGCCATGACGAAGCTTTCGGCCTGAGCGATCGTGAAATCCAGATCATGGACTGGGTGGCCATGGGGAAAACCAATTCAGAAATAGGAAGTATTTTAAATATCAGCGGATTCACGGTCAAAAACCACATGCAAAGAATTTTTCAAAAATTGAATGTATTCAACCGGGCACAAGCGGTTTCAAAAATCAATGGTGTGACATTCAATGGTTGAGATGAATAGGGTAAAGTCTGCAGCGGTGTGGAAAAATAACCGGGAGCCGCGTTCAGGTCTGGGAAGAAGCTATCTTTTCAGGATGATTGAAGGCGCTCTGGATCCGGTCATTCTGGTTTTGTCACTATGGCTTCTTGCATTTTATTTTGAAGGTGCCATTACACCACCCTATCTGATTCTTTCAGTGGTGGTATTTTCATTGACATTTCCTGGCGCGTCACGTTTGCGGCTTTCCGTAGAGCGCATGATTTTCAACATCTTGTTTCACTGGTTTTGGGTTGCGGGACTTCTGATTGTGGTGGGTTTTGCAACCGATTATCTTTTTAAATTTCCGCTATCGTTAACCATTAACTGGTTGTGGATTGCGCCTCTTGCCCAAGTTTCGGGAAACCTGATATTGCGTGCAACCACGGCACAACTGTTAAAGTTGCAGGGACCTGTTCAACGAGCAGTGATTGTTGGAATGAACAACCAGGGCGTGTCTCTCGCTGAAAATATTGGGGATGCACCATACTCAGGAATGGAAATGTGGGGCTTCTTCGACGATCGCAGCGAAGTAAGACGACATGAGCAGAACAAATACAAACTGTTGGGGAAAATAGATGAACTTGCGGGTTATGTAAAAAAACACCGTATACAGTATATTTATTTGTCATTGCCAATGATCGCTCGTCCACGCGTATTGCAAATACTTGATGATCTTAAAGATACGACTGCATCCATTTATTTTGTGCCTGACATGTTCATCACGGACCTGATACAAGGCCGAAGCGATTCGGTGTGCGGGGTGAGTGTGATTTCCGTGTGTGATACACCGTTCAGGGGATTCAATGGAATCTTGAAGAGAATGAGTGACATTGTCCTGTCATTGCTGATTCTCATCCTCGTTTCGCCTGTCATGTTGCTCATCGCCCTGATGGTCAAGGTAGGGTCGCCAGGACCCGCTATTTTCAAACAACGTCGTTATGGCCTGGATGGCGAACAGATTCTTGTCTACAAATTCAGGTCGATGGCCGTGGTGGAGGATGGCAGCATCATTCAGCAGGCGAAAAAAAATGACCACCGTATTACAAAGTTAGGTTCAATTCTTCGAAGAACTTCACTGGACGAATTGCCACAGTTCTTCAATGTACTGCAAGGTCGAATGAGCATAGTGGGTCCACGACCGCACGCTGTTGCCCATAACGAGATGTACAGAACCCTGATCAAGGGTTACATGGTGCGGCACAAGGTCAGGCCAGGGATCACTGGATGGGCCCAAGTGAACGGATACCGTGGTGAAACTGATACACTGGAGAAAATGCAGGCGCGAATCGATTACGATCTTGACTATCTTAGAAACTGGTCACTACAGCTTGATTTGTTTATTGTCCTGAAGACCATTCGTCTCGTTTTCAAAGACAGTGCAGCTTACTGATTTTTATTTTTACAATGGGCCAAAAGAACTATTGTTAATCTTTAATATTATGCTTCAAAATTGAAATAATTTTAACTAATGTATTCCTGGTTTTATTTAATTTTCCAGGCATTAAATTTTCTATTAATGGGTTTCTGATGATATTACTTCGAAAATTGCTTGTAGTGAATTTGGTTTTGTCAGGTGTTGCTACTTTCAGCGCACATGCTGACGAACTGGATACGCTTCAATTTAGGGTTGGCCAGACCTGGCAATATGACAGCAATATTTTTCGTTTGTCTGATGCTGTAACCGGGCCCGTTTCCGACCATTTTGGTGTCACAACAATAGGTGCAAAAATCGACAAGCGCTACGGTTTACAGCGTTTCGAATTGGATGTCAACGCCAACCGGTATAATTATAAAAACTTTTCAGAACTGGACTTTACAGCTGTTAACTATGCTGCCGCCTGGCGATGGAGTTTTACCCCATCGCTGTATGGAAATTTCACGACGGATCGTCGAGAGTATACTGATAATACGGCAAATTTTCAAAATCAGGGTCAACTTAATCGACGCACTGACAGTGTGACTTTGTTAGATGCTGAATATGCAATCGATGGTCCATGGCGTGTTTTGGGCGGCGTCTTCGAAAGAAGCTCGTCGAATAGCCAGCCATTCACCTTTGAAGGAGATTCAAAAGTTGTTGGCGTAGAAGCCGGCGTGAGATATGTATTTGCTTCAGACAGTTCCTTTGCATACCGCTTGAAACAGGGACGTGGTGAATATCCCAACCGGGTTTTATCTTCTTCGTTTGCCAGCGAGTTCAAAGACCGTGAGCACGAGTTCAGGCTGATCTGGCCAATAACCGGAAAAACGACCATTCAATCTCGTCTTTCGTATTTTGACCGGTCGCATGACGGGCTGGCGGCCAGAGATTTTTCAGGATTTATTGGTCAACTTGAGGCCACTTGGATGCCAACCGGTAAAACAACGATTAACGGTGGTGTTGTACGCGATTTGGGTGACTACCAAACAAACAATATAAGTTATTATCAAGGCAATCGTTTTTTTATAGCGCCAACCTGGAAGCCAACCGAAAAAACCGCTGTTAAATTCCGCTATGACCATGGCGTAAGAAATTACAAAGGTTCATTGCCCGGTTTTATAGCAAACAATCGTCGCGACACCACCGATTTGAGTGAGCTTGGATTTGAGTGGGAAGTCATTCGTGCCGTTAAGCTTTCAACTTCAGTTTTTTCAGATCGGCGCAAGTCGAATGAAACTGGGGGTGATTATAAAAGCCATGGTGTGAATTTCTCTGTGTTGGCTAGCTTCTAAAATTGAATACAAGTATTAATAAATATATTTGCCTTTGATTACTTAGAAAATATCAGAACTTTAAATCGCCTGAATTTATTCAATCTCCAGCAGAGATTGAATAAATTCAGGCGATTTTGTTTTATTGAAAATTTCATCGGGAAGACAGAAATGTAAATTTTCTTATGTTGCTTATTATTGCATTTTAACTCGTTGTGTTTTTAATTTTGCATGCAACATATATCGTATGAAAGCATACATAACCTTATTGAGCACCTTGAGCTATTTGCCAGGTGTAATCGTGCTGCATGAGTCTGTTAAACGTACAAAGACTGATTATCCCTTTTGGGTCGCAATTTCTTTCACCATTCCTTTTGAGATTGTTGATGACTTAAGGCGCAGAGGCATGCACGTCATAAGGCTTCCAAAGTCTATCGAGATACCTCAGCATTTCAAAAATGCGTCTGGTCATTGGGGAAATACTTTTGATAAAATCCATATTTTTGGACTTTCAAAATTTTCAAAACTTGTTTATCTCGACAGCGATATGATGGTCCTTAAAAATATTGATGGACTTTTTGAGAAACCGCATCTCTGTGCAGTAGCTGCAGGTTACCTTGAGAACGAAGACTGGACTCGACTCAATTCAGGTCTTATGGTGATCGATCCACAGATTGAACTGCCTGCAAAAATGTTTGAATTATTTGATCGTGCGACAGAAGACGTGAATGCATTGGGTAGTAATAAAATAGGCGATCAGGACGTCATTAATGCTTATTATCCTGACTGGCCTTCAAGGCCGGACCTTCACCTCGATGAAGGATACAATTTATTTTCATCATATTTAGATTTATATATTGACAAGCACGGCTACCAAATGCCCGAGATCGGCAGTAATAATTTAAAAGATGTTCAAGTAATTCATTTTATCGGACCTAAAAAACCATGGATGAAATGGGCAAACATAAAAAATATTATTAAATGTTTAAAAAATATTAATTCTTTTAAATGGGAAAGAACGGCTTTCTCAATGTATTTAAGATATTTGAAGAGATTAAATTTGTCTTAAAACTTGTAAAAAATTAACCATAGCATGGTTAATTAATATCAATTTCTCTTTTTTATTAAAAATTTCAAGGTGCTCTAATTGGCATAATAATTCATCAAAAAAATGCTGATGTTATCGATTTCATCATATAAACCAGTTGAAATAGAAGTCAAAGTTCAATCGAGCACCTATTTCAATTGAGTAGGGTTACCCTCTTGCTTAAAGACTTTAAACATTAGGAAGAATGGGCTATTGCCGATGTATCAGATGCAAACATAAGATGTAACCTTATTTTTATGGTTCATCCAAAGGCGCAACGATGAATATCTTCATTCGCTCTCTTGCTTCGGTTTTTTTCTTTCTTTTTGCCTTGACTGCCTTTTCACAGTCCAGCCAGCCTCCTAGCGCTGGAGGAACGCCCATGCCAGCAGTAGCGCAAGCTCAGCAAGACTACAGGCTAGGGGCGGGCGACTCAATCGGAGTCCAGGTTTACCAAAGTCCTGACCTTTCTGTTGATGCCCGTGTGTCGGAAACCGGCGTGATCAGCTATCCGCTGGTCGGCACGCTGCAACTTGGCGGCTTGACCATTTCCGAAGCAGAGAAAAAGATTGCGGATGCGTTGAGGACCGGTGGCTTTGTCAAGGTTCCACAGGTGAACATCGTTCTTCGGCAAGTTCGTGGAAGTCAGGTGGCTGTTTTGGGCCAGGTCAGCAAACCAGGTCGATTTCCCTTGGAGACGCTCAACACCCGTGTAAGTGACATGCTGGCAGCTGCCGGAGGTACCACTGCTTTGGGTGATGACGTGCTTATCGTTACAGGGCAACGCAATAGCAAGCCTTTTCGCAAAGTGATTGATATTCCAGCCTTGTTTCTGAACGACAAGTCAGACAACGATATCGTTTTGTCGGGTGGTGACACCTTGTACGTCAACAAAGCGCCAGTTTTTTATATCTACGGTGAAGCACAGCGTCCTGGACCTTACCGTATTGAACGCGGGATGACGATGATGCAGGCCTTGGCCTCTGGTGGTGGCCCAACGGTCCGCGGTAGTCAAAACCGCTTGCGCCTGCATCGTCGTGATCTTAATGGCAATGTTGTAGAAACAACGCCAAAGTTGACTGATGCAATTCAGGCCGAAGATGTTATTTATGTACGTGAAAGCCTCTTTTAAGTTGTTATGAATCTGCATCAGTTTTTCCTTATTCTTCGTGCCCGCTATCAGGTTATTCTCCTGATCTTGGCTTTTGCTTTGGCTGCAGCATTGATCGTCAGCTTATTGATTCCGAGTAAATACACAGCCCAAACTTCACTGTTGGTTGATGCAAGAACACCCGATCCCGTTTCTGGCTCCGGTATGTCCGGTGTCATCCCACCGAGCTACATGGCAACTCAAGTGGACATTATCGGCGGGGATCTGGTTGCCCAGCGAGTGGTGAAAATGCTCAAGCTTGATGAAGACCAGGAAACAAAAGCTGCTTGGCAGAAAGCAACTGAAGGGAGAGGCTCTCTTGATTCATGGATTGCCAAGGATCTTCAAAGTGGGCTGCTGGTTCAGCCTGCACGTGAAAGCAATGTCATTAACATCACTTACAAAGGTCGCAATCCAGACTATGTGGCGAAAGTAGCCAATGCTTTTGCACAAGCTTACCTGGACACCAACTTGTCTTTGAAAACCGAGCCCGCTCGTCTGTATGCCACATGGTTTGACGAACAGACCAAGGTGTCTCGTGCAAAGCTTGAGGACGCACAAGCCCGTTTGTCGGACTACCAGCAAAAATCTGGAATTGTTTCATCCGACGAGCGAGTTGACTATGAAACGACCAAACTGGCTCAGATCTCGACACAACTTACAGCGGTTCAGGGTGAAACAACCGACAGTCAAAGCAAGCGCAACGCAAGGGGTGACACCGTTGCCGAAGTGATGCAAAGTCCTCTTATAAACGGACTAAAAGCCGACGTTGCCCGGCTTGAAGCCAAAGTCAATGAGAACAACGTAAATTTAGGCGTCAATCATCCGTTGCGTCAACGAGCAGAAGCTGAGCTTGCTTCGCTCAGAAACCGACTCGCCACAGAGTCAAATCGTATTTCTGCTTCCATTGAAACAGCCTATCGTGTTGGCAAGGACCGTGAACGCGAGTTGCAGTCAGCTGTCAATACTCAGAAAACCAGAGTACTTGCGTTAAACAAGCAGCGTGATGAACTGAATGTCTATCGTCGCGATGTAGAAGCTGCACAACGAGCTTATGAAACAGTAAGTCAGAGTGCATCCCAAACACGCTTGCAAAGCTTGACCAACCAGACGAATGTTGTCAGATTGAACTCCGCCTTGGCTCCGATCGATCCATCAGGACCCAAACTTTCCCTGAACATGCTGATTGCTGCATTCGTCGGTACGTTGCTTGGCGTGGGTTTCGCCATGGTGCTGGAGCTCATGAACCGTCGGGTTCGATCAAGTGAGGACCTTATGCAGATGCTGGACCTTCCCGTGCTTGCAAACATTTCCTCAAGTGGTTCGAAACGCCGCTCGATAGGGGGACCAGGCTATCTGGCATTGCCTAACGGAAGCGCAGCATGACCATACAAAATTCACAGATTGTCAGATCAATCCCTTTGGCCAAGGCCAGCAACAACTCACTTGCTGAAACAGGGCATGCACGTCCCATGGGATCAATTTTGATTGATTCGGGTAGGCTTTCCGTTGGAAATGCTGAAAAGATATTGACCCACCAACGAGAAAATGGGGGTCGATTTGGTGAGGTTGGAAGAGCATTGGGTCTGTTGACCGAAGACGATGTTCGCTTTGCGTTGTCTGTCCAGTTTCAATATTCCTACATTCCATCAGGAAGCAACCTCAGCCATGAACTGATTGCGGCGTATGAGCCTGATAGTTCTTCGGTCGAAGAATTGCGGATGCTTCGAAGCCAGCTCATATTGCGTTGGTTCAGCAATGGCGCAGACCACAAGGGTCTGGCTGTAGTCAGCGCGGGTACCGGTGATGGTCGCAGTTATATAGCGGCCAACCTCGCAATTGTTTTCTCACAACTTGGAGAGAAAACTTTGTTGATTGATGCCGATATGCGGTCACCACGACAGCACAAGCTTTTCAATCT
>JBBSRS010000034.1:0-11945 GCA_038242795.1 Burkholderiales bacterium | reverse complement strand
GCGCTATGTCCGGGCGGTGGTGCTGATCGGCCGTGATGCGCCGTTCATCCGCGCTGCACTGGCAGGCCAACAGGTCGAGTTGCTGGAAGCTGCATCCATGGCGCAGGCAGTCAGCCTGGCCGCTGCACAGGCGCACGCGGGTGACGCGGTGCTGATGTCGCCTGCCTGCGCCAGTTTTGACATGTTCGACAATTACCAGCACCGCGCACGGGTCTTTTGCGAGGCGGTGCAGGAACTTGCCGTGGAACAGGGAGCCGTGCTGTGACCGCCAAAATGCGTCGTACCGGTTGGTTTTCAGGGCTTGGCAAGGGCGCTTCGGATGCCCTGCCCGTGCGCCTGGGCGGCCGGAGCCTTCCAGGCAAGCTTGCCACGCCGGTTCGGCTGGCGGGGCTCGACTGGGCGCTGGTGTGGGTCACCGTGGCCTTGCTGCTGTCTGGACTGATCATGGTGTATTCGGCCTCGGTGGCCATGCCCGACAACCCCAAGTTTGCGCGCTATGCGCACACTTTTTTCCTGACGCGGCATCTGTTCTCTTTGCTGATGGCATCGATTGCCGCTTATCTGGCGTTCCAGATTCCCATGGCCACCTGGGAAAAATACGCGCCCTGGCTGTTCATGGGCTCGCTGTTGCTGCTGGCGCTGGTGCTGGTTCCCTTCATTGGCAAAGGGGTCAATGGCGCGCGGCGCTGGATTCCGCTGGGCGTCATGAACTTCCAGCCTTCGGAACTGGCGAAATTTGCCGTGCTGCTGTATGCCGCCAACTACATGGTGCGCAAGATGGAGGTGAAGGAGCGCTT
This sequence comes from Burkholderiales bacterium, assembly GCA_038242795.1. GTDB lineage: Bacteria > Pseudomonadota > Gammaproteobacteria > Burkholderiales > Burkholderiaceae_C > Polaromonas. Next base: position 11,148 of record JBBSRS010000034.1, on the reverse strand, counting down.
CTTTCGCGCTGTGCTGCCGATGGCTTTTGCCGTGGGCATTGTCGGCGTGCTCTTGCTGGCCGAGCCCGACATGGGCGCCTTCATGGTGATTTCGGTCATTGCCATGGGCATTCTCTTTTTGGGCGGCGTCAATGCGCGCATGTTCTTCGTGATTTCAGCGGTGGTGGTGGTGGCCTTCGGCATGATGGTGATGTTCAGCGAATGGCGACGCGAGCGGATATTTGCCTACATGGACCCCTGGAACGAAAAGTATTCCATGGGCAAGGGCTACCAGTTGTCGCATTCGCTGATTGCCTTTGGCCGGGGCGAAATTTTTGGCGTCGGGCTGGGTGGCAGCATCGAAAAGCTGCACTGGCTGCCCGAAGCCCACACCGACTTCCTGATGGCGGTGATTGGCGAGGAGTTCGGCCTGATCGGCGTGCTGGTCATCATCGCTTTGTTCCTGTGGATGATCCGGCGCATCATGCACATCGGCCGCCAGTCGATTGCGCTGGACCGGCTGTTTTCGGGACTGGTGGCGCAAGGCGTCGGCATCTGGATGGGGTTCCAGACTTTCATCAACATCGGCGTGAACCTGGGCGCCTTGCCCACCAAGGGCCTGACACTGCCGCTGATGAGCTATGGCGGCTCGGCCATCGTGATGAACCTGATCGCCCTGGCGGTCGTGCTGCGCATCGACTATGAAAACCGTGTGCTGATGCGCGGAGGCCGCGTATGAAGACCCAGCGCTGTGCCTTGGTCATGGCTGGCGGAACAGGAGGCCATATCTTTCCAGGCCTGGCTGTGGCCGAAGCCTTGCGCACCAACGGCTGGCGCGTGCACTGGCTGGGTGGCAAGGGAAGCGCGGAGCGCCCCAGCATGGAAAGCCAGCTGGTGCCGCCGCGCGGTTTTGCCTTCGAGTCGATTGATTTTTCGGGCGTCCGTGGCAAGGGGCTGGTGACCCTGGCCTTCCTGCCCCTGCGCCTGCTCAAGGCCTTCTGGCAGAGCGTGCAGGTTATCCGCCGCGTCAAGCCCGATGTGGTGGTCGGCCTGGGCGGCTACATTGCCTTTCCGGCCGGCATGATGAGCGTGCTGCTGGGCAAGCCGCTGATCCTGCACGAACAAAATTCCGTGGCCGGTTTGGTCAACAAACTGCTGGCCCGCGTCGCCGACCGCGTCTTCACTGCTTTTCCCCAGGTGTTGAAAAATGCCGAATGGGTGGGCAACCCGCTCCGGCTGGCCTTTACCCGGCAGCCCGATCCGGCGGTGCGCTTTGCCCAGCGGCGCGGGCCGCTCAAGGTGCTGGTGGTGGGCGGCAGCCTGGGCGCGACGGCACTCAACGAACTCGTTCCCAAAGCGCTGGCGCTCATTCCGCCGGCACAGCGCCCTCGCGTCACGCACCAGAGCGGCGCCCGACAGCTTGAAGTGCTGCGCGCCAATTACCAGTCCGCCGGCGTGGACGCTGAACTCACGCCTTTCATCGAGGACACGGCCCAGGCCTTTGCCGAGGCCGACCTCATCATCTGCCGCGCCGGTGCCAGCACCGTGACCGAAATTGCTGCTGTCGGCGCTGCGGCGTTGTTTGTTCCCTTTCCGTCTGCGGTGGATGACCACCAGACCGCCAATGCGAAATTTCTTGTTACGAATGGTGGTGGCTGGCTGGTGCAACAACATGACCTGACGCCTTCAATTCTTGCGATAATGCTACAAAAAACAGAGCGCATTGCGCTTGTCCAGTCTGCGATAAAAGCCAAAAACATGCAAAAAACAGATGCCACTGCCCATCTTGTCGCCGCTTGCGAGGAGCTTGCGCGATGAAGCACGCCATCAAGCACATCCATTTCATCGGTATTGGCGGCGCGGGTATGTCCGGAATTGCCGAAGTCCTGCACAACCTGGGCTATGTGATTTCCGGCTCCGACCTGTCGGACAGCAGCACGCTGCAGCGCCTGAGCGGACTCGGCATCCAGACCTTTGTCGGCCATGCCGCCGGCAATTTGGTCCATGTCGATGCGGTGGTGACCTCGACGGCGGTGCATGCCGACAACCCCGAGGTGCTGGCCGCGCGCGAAAAACACATTCCGGTTGTGCCCCGCGCGCTCATGCTGGCCGAACTGATGCGCCTCAAGCAGGGCATTGCGATTGCCGGCACCCACGGCAAGACGACCACCACCAGCCTGGTGGCCTGCGTGCTGGCCGAAGGCGGACTTGATCCGACCTTCGTGATTGGCGGCAAGCTCAACAGCGCCGGCGCCAATGCCAAGCTCGGGTCAGGCGACTACATCGTGGTTGAAGCCGACGAATCGGACGCATCGTTTCTCAACCTGCTGCCCGTGATGGCGGTGGTGACGAACATCGACGCCGACCACATGGAAACCTACGGGCACGATTTTGGCAACCTGAAAAAGGCTTTTGTCGATTTCCTGCACCGCATGCCGTTCTACGGCACGGCGGTCCTGTGCACCGACGACCCGGTGGTCCGTGACATCGTGCCGCAGATGTCCTGCCCCATCACCAGCTACGGCCTGAACGAAAACGCCCAGGTGCGCGCCGTGAACGTGCGCGCTGTCGGCGCGCAAATGCATTTCACCGCGCAGCGCCGCAATGGCGTGCAGCTGCCCGATCTGGAGGTGGTGTTGAACCTGGCCGGTCAGCACAACGTGCTCAACGCCCTGGCCGCCATCGCCATTGCGGTGGAACTCAACGTGCCCGATGCCGCGGTGCAGAAGGCGCTGCTTGAGTTCACCGGCGTGGGCCGGCGCTTCCAGCGCTATGGCGACCTGCCCGCCAGGGACGGCGGCCGGTTCACGTTGATCGAGGATTACGGCCACCATCCGGTCGAGGTGGCGGCGACCTTGTCGGCGGCGCGCGGTGCTTTTCCGGGGCGGCGGCTGGTGCTGGCGTTCCAGCCGCACCGGTACACCCGCACCCGGGACTGTTTTGAGGATTTCGTCAAAATCATCAGCAGCCATGCCGACGCGGTCCTGCTGGCCGAGGTTTATGCCGCGGGCGAGTCGCCCATCGTGGCGGCCGACGGCCGCTCGCTGGCACGTGCGTTGCGCGTGGCCGGCAAGGTCGAGCCGGTCTTTGTCGACGCCATCGCGGCCATGCCCCAGGCGATCCTGGATGCGGCGCGGGGCGGCGATGTGGTCATGTGCATGGGTGCCGGCTCCATCGGCCAGGTGCCTGCCAGTGTGGTGGCCATGCTTGAGTTCCAGGAACTCAACATGCTGGAAGGTCAAGCCGCATGAACGTCCCTGCTTCAAGCTTCGGCAAGGTTGCCGTCCTGATGGGCGGTCGTTCTGCCGAGCGTGAGATTTCGCTGATGTCGGGGCAGGGCGTGCTGCAGGCGCTGCGTTCGCAGGGTGTCGATGCCCATGCCTTCGACCCGGCAGAACGTGATCTGGGCGACCTGAAGAAAGAGGGTTTCGCCCGCTGCTTCATCGCGCTGCATGGCCGCTTCGGCGAAGACGGCACGGTGCAGGGTGCGCTGGAGCTGCTCGGCATCCCCTACACCGGCTCCGGCGTCATGGCGTCGAGCATGGCCATCGACAAGGTCATGACCAAGCGAGTGCTGCTGTCCGAAAACCTGCCCACGCCCCGCTATGTGCTGCTGCGCCGGGGCGCCTACACCGCGGCAGAGGTCGATGCGGTCACCGACACGCTCGGCCTGCCGTTGATTGTCAAGCCCGCGCGCGAAGGCTCGTCGCTGGGTTTGACCAAAGTGGTTGAGCACGGCGGCATGGCCGCTGCCGTGGCATTGGCCGAAAAAATGGATGCCGACATCCTGTGCGAGCAGTTTGTCAGCGGCGACGAGGTGACCTGTCCGGTGCTGGGCACCGGCGCGCAGGCGCAGGCGCTGCCGGTCATCCGCATCGTGGCGCCCGAAGGCAACTACGACTACCAGAACAAGTATTTCACCGACACCACGCAGTACCTGGTGCCCTGCGGTCTGCCGGCCGGGGAAGAGCAGGCCATCCAGCAACTCGTGCTGCAGGCTTTTCGCACGTTGAACTGCCGGGGCTGGGCGCGCGCCGACGTGATGATTGACAAGGCCACGCGCAAGCCCTACCTGCTCGAGATCAACACCTCGCCCGGAATGACCGGGCATTCGCTGGTGCCCATGTCGGCGCGCGCAGCCGGCATTTCCTATGAAGCCTTGTGCGTTCAGGTGCTCCAAACCGCTGCGCTTGATGGCCGGCCCCAGGACGGAACCCTGCCGTGAACCGCGCCTCCATGTCACTGCCAGCCGCCCTGCCGCCGGACGTCAGGCTCATGAACACCGTGTCGGTGCTCCTGGGCCTGGTGTTCGGCGCCATGGTGCTGGCGTTGGGCATGGCCTGGCTGGTGCGCCAGCCCGCCTTCAACCTCAGCGCCATACGTGTCGGCGGCGACCTGACGCACAACAATGCCGTCACCCTGCGCGCCAATGTGGCGCCCAAGGTGGCCGGCAACTTCCTGACGGTGGACCTGGAATCCACGCGCGCCGCCTTCGAGTCCGTTCCCTGGGTGCGCCGGGCCGTGGTGCAGCGCGAATTTCCCAACCGCCTGAAGGTTGTCTTGCTTGAGCACAAGGCCGTGGCGTACTGGGGCCCGGAAGGTGAAGACCGGCTGGTCAACAACCTTGGGGAGGTGTTCGACGCCAATCCCGGGGATGTCGAAAACGAGGAATTGCCGCTGCTGAGCGGCCCCAAGGGCCAGGCGCCCCAGGTGTTGCAGGCCTACCACGAGCTGCTGCCACTGTTTGAAGAGATGGATACGGTGCTGGAGCAATTGCAATTAAGCGATCTTGGCAGCTGGCGCGCCCAGCTTGACAGCGGCGCGGTCATCGAACTTGGCCACGGCTCGCAGGCCGAAGTCCAGGCGCGTGTCCGGCGCTTCGTCGACACCGTCACGCAGGTGTCGTCCCGCTTCGGCCGCGATGTGGAGTCTGCCGACCTGCGCTATGTCACCGGCTATGCACTCAAGCTCAGGGGCGTCACCACCAGCGAGATCGGTGACAAAGACGACAAGAAAAAGAAAAGGTAAACGAATGGCCAAAGAATATAAAGATCTGGTGGTGGGGCTGGACATCGGAACCAGCAAGATCATGGTCGTGGTGGCCGAGGTCATGCCCGGCGGCCAGCTCAAGCTGGCCGGCCTGGGCATTGCCGCCAGCCAGGGACTCAAGCGCGGCGTGGTGGTCAACATCGACGCCACCGTGCACAGCATCCAGCAGGCGCTCAAAGAGGCCGAACTCATGGCCGACTGCAAGATCGGCCGTGTCTTCACGGGCATCACCGGAAGCCACATCCGGGGCATCAACTCCAGCGGCATGGTGGCGGTCAAGGACAAGGAAGTGACCCAGGCCGACGTCACCCGCGTGATTGAAACCGCCAAGGCCATCAACATCTCCACCGACCAGCGCCTGCTGCTGGTCGAGCCGCAGGAATTCGTCATCGACGGCCAGGATGTGCGCGAGCCCATCGGCATGAGCGGCCTGCGCCTGGAGGCCAAGGTGCACATCGTGACCGGTGCGCAAAGCGCTGCCGAGAACATCATCAAGTGCGTGCGGCGCTGCGGCCTCGACGTCGACCAGCTGATGCTCAACCCGCTGGCGTCCAGCCTGTCGGTGCTGACACAGGACGAGCAGGAACTCGGCGTGGCCATGGTCGACATCGGCGCCGGCACCACCGACGTGGCCATCTTCACCGGCGGCGCCATCCGGCACACCGCGGTGATTCCGATTGCCGGCGACCTGATCACCAGCGACATCGCCATGGCGCTGCGCACGCCGACCAAGGACGCCGAGGACATCAAGGTGGAAAACGGCTGTGCCAAGCAGTTGCTTGCCGATCCCGACACCCAGGTCGAGGTCCCCGGCCTGGGCGACCGCGTCCCGCGCATGCTCAGCAAGCAGGCGCTGGCCGGCGTGATTGAGCCGCGCGTCGAGGAAATTTACCTGCTGGTCCAGCAGGCGATCCGCGAGTCAGGTTACGAGGAAGTGCTGTCCTCGGGCATCGTCATCACCGGCGGCAGCGCCATGATGCCCGGCATGATCGAACTCGGCGAAGACATTTTTCTCAAGCCGGTGCGGCGCGGCATGCCGCGCTACACCGGAGCGTTGTCCGACATGGTCGCCCAGACCCGGGCCGCGACCGTCATGGGACTGCTCGAAGAAGCGCGGCTGGCGCGCATGCGCGGCTTCAAGGTGGCGCAAAAAGCCGGCAGCGTGCACAGTGCCTTTGGCCGTGTCAAAGACTGGTTTGTGGGGAATTTCTGATGACCCGTCTGTCCAGATTTGTCGGCCGCCCTTGGTGCCGAACCCATTCGGGAGGCGCCGATCCACCGGCCTGACCCGCCATGTTTCGCAAAAAATTTGACATGTATTCACCCACCCCATTTATCCCAACAGGAGGCTCCCCATGAGTATCGAAATGATTGAAATCACGGAATTCAACCAAGGCACGCAGATCAAGGTGATTGGCGTCGGCGGCGGCGGCGGCAATGCCGTCGGCCACATGATCCAGTGCGGTGTGCAGGGCGTTGAGTTCATCTGCGCCAACACCGACGCACAGGCGCTCAACCGCGGCACCGCGCACAAGAACATCCAGCTGGGCGCCAGCGGACTCGGCGCCGGCAGCAAGCCTGAAAAAGGCCGCGAAGCCGCCGAACTGGCCGTGGACGACATCCGCAGCGCCATCAGCGGAGCGCACATGCTGTTCATCACCGCCGGCATGGGCGGCGGCACCGGCACCGGTGCCGCGCCCGTGATTGCCCGCGTGGCCAAGGAAATGGGCATCCTGACGGTCGGGGTCGTGACCAAGCCCTTCGACTTCGAGGGCGGACGCCGCATGACCAACGCCGACCTGGGCCTGTCCGAGCTCGAAGCCAATGTGGATTCGCTGATCGTCGTGCTCAATGAAAAGCTGCTTGAAGTGCTGGGCGACGATGTGACGCAGGACGAAGCCTTCGCGCATGCCAACGACGTGCTGAAAAACGCCGTCGGCGGCATTGCCGAGATCATCAATGTTCCCGGCCATGTCAACGTCGACTTCGAGGACGTGCGCACCGTCATGGGCGAGCCCGGCAAGGCGATGATGGGAACGGCCCGGGCCAACGGCCCTGACCGCGCCCGCATCGCCGCCGAGCAGGCCGTGGCCTGCCCGCTGCTCGAAGGCATCGACCTGTCGGGCGCCAAGGGCGTGCTGGTGCTGATCTCGGCCGCCAAGGGTTCGCTCAAGCTGAACGAGTCCAAGCTGGCGATGAACACCGTGCGCGCCTACGCCTCGCCCGATGCGCATGTGATCTACGGCACCGCCTACGACGACGAACTCGGCGAGGACATCCGCGTCACCGTGGTGGCGACCGGCCTGAGCCGTCAGGAAGTGCGCAGCAATGTTGCGCCGCTGCAGGTGCTGCGCGGTGCCGGCCAGACAGCGGGCGGCGTGCAGGGCCTGAAGCAGCCTGACTACGGAAACATGGCCGTTCCCAGCGTGTGGCGCACCAACCGCACCCAGGCGGCGGCGAAGGTCGATGCGCTGGCATCGGGCGGCATGGACGACTTCGAGATTCCTGCCTTTTTGCGCCGCCAGGCAGACTGATCCAGTCTTTACCTGCACCGGCCCGCCATGGCGGGCCGGTGCACATGGCCTGCTTTTTTTCAGGCTGCCCTTGTTGCGCGTCAGCTTGCCGTATGGGCTTGGCGGGCCAGGCAAGGACGCTGCGCGCCTGACAATTTAAAATACGACATGCTCGCTCAAAGAACCCTCAAATCCCTGACCCGGGCGGTCGGTGTCGGGCTGCACAGCGGCCAGCGGGTCGAGCTGACCCTGCGGCCGGCGCCGCCCGACAGCGGCATCGTGTTCCGGCGCGTCGACCTGCCGCAGCCGGTGGACATCGCCATCTCGCCCGAAGCCGTCACCGACACCCGCCTGGCGTCGACCATTTCCAGCGGCAGCACCAAGGTGCTGACGGTCGAGCACCTGATGTCGGCCTGCGCGGGGCTCGGCATTGACAACCTGGTCATCGACATCACCGCCGAGGAAGTGCCCATCCTGGACGGCTCGGCGTCGTCGTTTGTGTTCCTGCTGCAATCCGCCGGCATTGCCTTGCAGCCGGCACCCAAGCGCTTCGTGCGCATCCTCAAGCCGGTCGAGGTTCGCGAAGGCGAGGGCGCGAATGTGAAATGGGCGCGTCTGAGTCCTTACGAGGGCTACAAGTTGAGCTTCGAGATCGACTTTGACCACCCGGCCGTCGATTCCACCGGCCAGCGCGTGGAATTTGACATGGGCAGCGGCGCCTACAGCCGCGACATTGCCCGCGCGCGCACCTTCGGCTTCACCAAGGATGTCGAGATGATGCGCGCCAACGGCCTGGCGCTCGGCGGCGGGCTTGACAATGCCATCGTCATGGACGACTACAAGGTGCTGAACAGCGACGGGCTGCGCTACAACGACGAATTCGTCAAGCACAAGATCCTGGACGCCATGGGCGACCTGTACTTGCTGGGCAAGCCGCTGCTGGCCGCCTACAGCGCGTTTCGCTCCGGCCATGCCATGAACAACAAGCTGCTGCGCGAGTTGCTGGCGCATCCCGATGCCTACGAGATCGCCACGTTCGACGACGAAAAAAACGCGCCCCAGGGGTTCGCCACCCTGGCGCGCGCCTGGTAGCGCTTTTTTCCACCACCCGGAGTCCAGGCCATGCTGCTTTTTCGAGGGATGCTCTTGCTGGCGCTGTTGACGTCGCTGGTGTGCTTCATGCTTTACGCCGGTACCGGGCAACTCCGCTTCAGGCACTACGGCTGGGTGGTGCTGAAGTGGGCGCTGATTGCCGCCTTCGGATTTTTTGCCGTGCTCATCATGGAGCGGGTGGGGTAACCGGTCAGCGGCTGCGTCCGGCGCGGTAATGGCCGCCCATCTTGCCGCTGGCTTCGCTGGCCTGCGCCATCCGCGCCATCGCCGCGCCCACATGCGCATGCGTGATGGCCAGCCCCAGGGCATCGGCGGCGTCCTTGCCCGGCAGCGACGGCAGCTTCAAGAGGCGCATGACCATTTGCTGCACTTCCGCCTTGCCCGCCTTGCCGTAGCCGGCGACGGCTTTTTTCATTTGCAGCGCGGTGTATTCGGCCACCGCCAGGTCGGTGGACACCAGCGCCGTGATGCACGCGCCGCGCGCCTGGCCCAGCAGCAGCGTGGCCTGCGGGTTGACGTTGACGAACACGATCTCGACCGACGCGGATTCGGGCTGGTAGCGCTGCACCACCTCGCGAACACCGTCGAACAGCACCTTCAGCCGGCCCGGCAGGTCCTTTTTGTCCAGGTGCGCGGTCTTGATGGTGCCGCTGGCGACGTAGCGCAGGTGCGGGCCGTCCATGTCCACCACGCCAAAGCCGGTGATCAGCAAACCCGGATCGATTCCCAATATATGCATTGCTATGATTAAAGGAGCTGTTTGGCCCCGCTGGTATTGCGCAAGGGAACGAAATGACTCGTAAAAAAGAAAAATTCAGCGCTCATGGCAGGTCCACCCCACCCATGCGCGCCGCAATGGTTCGGGCGCGTGACGCCAGGTAGCCCGAGCCGGTGTGCGTTTCAAAATACTTCGGCCGGGGCAGCATCACCGCCAGCCGGGCCGACTCGATGGCGCTCAGGCGTGCGGCCGGCTTGCGGTAGTAGTGCTGGGCGGCGGCCTCGGCACCAAAAACGCCTTCACCCCATTCGACGTTGTTCAGGTAAATCTCCAGAATGCGCTGCTTGCTCAACAGCGCTTCAAGCATCAATGTCAGCAGCAGTTCCTGGCCCTTGCGCAGCAGCGTGCGTTCGCCCGACAGGAACAGGTTCTTGGCGAGTTGCTGGGTGATGGTCGAGCCGCCGACGATCTTGGGTGGCCTGGCCAGCGGCACCTTCGGCTTGCCTTCCCCTTGTCGGCTGAGGGCTTGCGCGGCACGTTCCTCGGCCTGGGCGTTTTTCTCCCAGGCCTTTTCCAGTGCGTCCATGTCAAGCCCTTCGTGCAGCACGAAACTGGCGTCCTCCGAGGCAATGATGGCGCGTTTGAGATGGCTTGAGATGTCCGCATAAGGCACCCACTGCTGGCGCCATCCGAGCGTGCCGGTGTTGCGGGCTATGCCCCAGGCTTCCGAACGCTGGAAGGCGGTCGATTCCGGGTTGACGACCCGCATCAGCGCAATGCGCCCCGCAAAATACACCTGCAGGGCCAGGCCGGCCAGCAAGGCCAGGAGCAGCAGGCGCCCCAAGGCTTTCATGTCCGCCGCACCGGCTCGCCCGCATGCACCTGCGAAAACCTGCCACCGGCCCTCGGGTTTCCGGGCGCGTGGAACTGCGATGCGGCAGCGTGGCCGCTGGTCATGGGGTCAACTTTTTCATTCGGACTGTTGCTCAATGCAGGCATCGCACGCAGGCTCAGCGATTCGTCAGCTTCGTTTCGAGGCTGTCGTCGCGCCCGAAATTGAAGCTCGACACCACCACGATCTGGTCGGCCTGGCCGCGCATGGCGTCGCTGAACGGCTCAAAAGGCCCGCTGCCCCGCACCAGGCTTTGGGCCCAGCGGTCGAGCGTCGGGTTGCCCGAGCCTTGCACCACCTCGGTGGCCAGCACCTGGCCGTCGGCATTGACCGTCATCGTCATGGTCAGTTCGCCATAGAGCTTTTTTCCGGCCTGTTGCGGAAAGTTCAGCGTGCCCTTTTTCTCGATTTTGCGGCGCATCGCATCGTAATAGACCGCATAAACCGCCTCCCGGGTCGAGGGGCTGATGTAACGCCGGGTCGGCTGCGCGCTGTCTTCATTGATGCTTTTTTCAATTTCAGCGAGCAGCTTGACCAGTTGCCGGCGCTTTTCTTCCTGCTCGGTCTGCGCGCGCAGACTGGACGGCACGCTCAGGTCGGGCGGCGGCAGCGCGGCCAGTTCATTGCGGGTCTGCAGCAGCCGCTGGGCCTGCTGCTCCTTGAGCGACCTGACCTGGCGCCGCTCGATTTCATCTTCGGGCGCGTCGCCGGTTTTCGCCACCAGCGAAGGCGGCAGCGGCGAGGTCGGACGGCCGCTCTCAAGCGCGCCGCCGCCCGCCAGCGACGCCTGCGCAATGGCTTTGGCGTTCGCATCAGGCGTGTCGCTGGATTTGGCATTGACCAGGATCACCTCCAGCGGCGTGTCCTGGAACACACGGTTGAAG
>JBBSRS010000033.1:0-12126 GCA_038242795.1 Burkholderiales bacterium | reverse complement strand
GTCATGAACGACATTTCCCGCATCCTCAAGGATGTGTACAAAGCGCATTCCGTGGCGCTGGTGCCCGGCAGCGGCACCTACGGCATGGAAGCCGTGGCCCGCCAGTTCGCCACCGGCAAGCCCGTGCTGGTGCTGCGCAATGGCTGGTTCAGCTACCGCTGGACGCAAATCTTTGACATGGGCCACATTCCCGCCTCGTCCACCGTTCTAAAGGCCCGCCAGACGGGCGAGGGCGCGCAAGCCCCGTGGGCGCCCGCACCGATTGCCGATGTGCAGGCCGCCATCGCCCGCGACAAGCCGGCTGTCGTCTTTGCCCCGCACGTTGAAACCGCCTCCGGCATGATCCTGCCCGACGACTACCTGCGCGCCGTGTCCGACGCCGTGCATGCCGTGGGCGGCCTGTTCGTGCTCGACTGCATTGCCTCGGGCGCGATGTGGGTCGACATGCAGGCGACCGGCGTCGATGTGCTGATTTCCGCGCCGCAAAAAGGCTGGAGCAGCTCGCCGTGCTGCGCCATGGTCATGCTCAGCGAGCGCGCCCGAGTTGCCATCGACGGCACCACCAGCACCAGCTTTGCCTGCGACCTGAAAAAGTGGCTGCAGATCATGGAAACCTATGAAAAAGGCGGCCATGCCTACCACGCCACGCTGCCCACCGACGCCCTCACGCGCCTGCGCGCCGCCATGCAGGAAACACAGGCCTATGGCTTCGCCAAGGTGAAGTCCGAGCAGCAAGCACTCGGGCAAAAGGTGCGCGCCCTGTTTGAAAGCCGTGGCCTGCCCAGCGTCGCCGCCGACGGTTTCAAGGCCCCCGGCGTGGTGGTCAGCTACACCACCGACCCCGGCATCCAGTCGGGCAAGAAATTCCTCGACCAGGGCTTGCAGACCGCCGCCGGCGTGCCGCTGCAGTGCGACGAGGGCGCGGATTTCATGAGCTTTCGCGTGGGGTTGTTCGGGCTGGAGAAGTGGCACCAGGTGGACCGCACCGTGGGGCAACTGGCGGCAGCGCTGGACCGGATCGGGGTGGTGGCGCCGGTGGCCGAGACGGTTGACGTGTAGGTTGAAATGGGGAGACTGCTGTGGGCCACGACGGTCTCACATACCGCACGCATTGCTCAGGGCACTGTCATGGCCGTCCGCCCACTTGCCTTGTCAAGGCCATAAAGGGGGCGGTCCAGCAGTTTGTCCGTCAGGCCGGCGCCCACCCACATGCTGATCAACGCGACCCAGGCGGTCAAGGCAAAAATCGCCCCGCCTGTCAGCCCTGCACCCACGGCGCAACCGCCGGCCAGCATGGAACCAAAACCCATGAGCACTGCCCCGGCAATGTAGCGGCGCATGCCGTAGCCGTCGGTGAAACCTTCGAGTCTGAGGTTCTTGCCAAGCCAGGCACCGAAGAACGAACCGATGAACACGCCGGGCAACAGACCGGTGTCAAACCCGATCACCGGGGCAGGCGCAGACAGTACCCGCATCAGCCATTCGGCCGAAGGGCCGCTGAATGTCAGGCTTTGGACTTGAACCTGCACGAGCTGAAGCGAATTGACCGAAACGAAGTAGGTGTACCCCCAGCCAGCGGCCACCATCAAGCCCGTGCCGACACCGCCCATCCATTTCCAGAAACCCCATCCGCTCTTGAGGGACACGAAAAATGCAGCGGCAAGCCACAGCAAGCCAAACCAAAGCCCACCCCAGTTGCCCGCGCCTGTGACCGCCAGCAAGTCACGCGACTGGCCCCCGTCAATCGTCCACCATGCACTGATGGTGTTGCGCCAAGAGGCCAGTGCTCCGGAGAGCGAAGCCTGCGCAGTGACCGCAAACACCAGCCCTGACATCAATGCGCGCAGATTGCCGTTGGCCGACAACACCAGCAAACGACTGGCGCACCCCCGCGTCATGATCATTCCGGCCCCAAACAGCAGGCCGCCCACCAGGGCCCCGGACAGACTGCCGCGCGCGGCGATCTGGCGCGCCGAGTCCACGTCAAGAAGATGCGTCAGCCTGAGCAGTTGAACCCCCACCACGGCAGTGGAAAATGCAAGCAGCCACACAGAAAGCCTGTCGCCCACCTTCCCATGCCAAAACTCGATGGTCGCTGCCCGCAGGCAGAATTTTGACCGTTGCGCAAAAAAACCGAACAGGATGCCGATGACAAGCCCGCCGGATGCCAGGGCAGCGCTGTCACCGTAGTGCTCAAGAAGTGTCCCTGGGTTCATATGGATTCCGGATAATTTAGTACTAGCTTATATTGATGGTAGATTAATTGGCGCATTTGTTGTTGATCCTGGTTAAGCTTGTGGTGTGGGTCGGAACAGGCAAACCTGCCTGGCGCTTCAGTTTTGGGGAAAACACGCATGACGATATTGAGAGTGTTGGTGGGTTGCCGTGGCGTTGGGTTGATGTTCGCCGCGCTGAGTGCCTTCATGGCGCATGCCGACCCACTGCCTTCCATGGTCCCGCACCAGGTATCAGCCTCTGCGTGGTATGTCGAAGGCGCGTCGGCCCTGGGGTCGCCCGCCAACCAAAATTTCATTTCCAATGCCGGGTTCGTGGTGACGCCTGCGGGCGTGGTGGTGATCGATGCGCTGGGCTCGCCGGCGCTGGCCGAACGATTGATTGCAGAAATACGCAAGATCACGCCGCAGCCCATCACGCATGTGATTGCAACGCACTACCATGCGGACCACATCTACGGCCTGCAGACGTTCAAAGCCCAAGGAGCCCGCATCATGGCGCACCGGGGCGCGCGGGAGTACATGAATTCGGATGTGGCACGCTTGCGGCTTGAGGCGTCGCGGCGGGATCTCGCACCCTGGGTCAATGGCGAAACGCACCTGGTCGACGCAGACGAATGGATCGATGACGACACAGCGCTTGCAGTCGGCGGGGTACTTTTCCAGATCAAGCATGTGGGCCCGTCGCACACCTCAGAGGACCTGGCAATCTACCTGCCGTCCGAAAAAGTACTTTTCGCTGGCGATCTGGTGTTTCGTGGCCGGATTCCTTTTGTGGGTCAGGCCAACAGCCGTCACTGGATCGTGGCTTTGGACGAGCTGCTTGCGTTTGATACGGATGTCATCGTGCCAGGGCATGGTCCATTTTCTGCCGAAGCCCGCAAGGACATGCAATTGACGCGTGATTACCTCGCCTTTCTCCGTTCTGCCATGGCGCAAGCGGCCATGAACCTTGAACCCTTTGACGAAGCCTACAAGGCAACGGATTGGTCCCGGTTTGAAAAATTGCCGTTGTTCGGCGCGGCCAACCGCATGAATGCGTACAACACCTACCTTTTGATGGAGCACGACCCTGACTGATATGTCCAATTCCCTGCTGCCCAGCGCCGTGTCGCTGCCAGACGATCTCGTGCAGGCGCTGAAAAAAGGCAATCCATTGCTGGTGATGGTCAGCCTGGAGGGATGCCCGATCTGCAAAATTGTGCGCGAACACTACCTTGCCCCCATGCGAGAGCAGCAGGGGTTGCCCGCCGTGCAGGTTGACATGCGGAGCAGCCAGACCATCAAGGATTTCGGGGGACTGATGCTGACCCAGGATGCGCTGATCCGGAAATGGCGCATCAAGGTTGCACCCACCGTCGTATTTTTTGGACGCGGCGGCGTTGAAATAGCCGAGCGTCTGGTAGGCGGATACATTCCCGAGTTTTATGGCGCTTACCTTGATGAGCGGCTGCGTTCGGCGCGCGCTGCGCTTCGGTCATGATGACCGGCTGAAGCGTCAGGGATCGAGTCAACGCCTGCCTGTGACAAACGGCGCGCCCAGACGCTCACGCAGCGGCGAGCGAACCCACACTGACGGGCGGCCAAGGCCGGTTATGGCTTGATGTAGGCGAACTTCTCACGACTTTGCAGCTGCCCAATGCGCACCACGCCCGATGGCGTGAACAGGGCATCGAGGTTGAAATCGCTCTTCTTCAAATTTCGGCTTTTCATCGTGATTTCGCACACTTCAAAAGAAACGCCACGCGCTTTCAAAGCACTCACCAGTGACCCGTAGTCCACGTCCGGGTTTTTCGAATCTTTGGCCCCCTCAAGCAAAAAGTCAACGCCGTTGGCATGCGTCACCACCACGATTTTGGTGTCTGGCGCCACGTCCAGATGGTTGCGAATATTGCGCAGACCCTTGGTGGCCTGCGTGGCCGAATCGTCGATGTGGTAGACCACCCGGTCCTGTGCCATGGCTGCCTGGCTCAGCAGCAAAAAGCCGATAACGGCCATAAAACGCTTAAAGAAGGAATGCATGTGGTGGTCTCCTGAATGGGTGGGTAGGTAAGCGCACGAACATCCTATATCAACAACACCTGATGTTCCAACGGCTTTCTGTTTATTTATGCCAAGATAACCTGATGCCGGATCGGGTGAAACAGAGTCAGACCGGCCGAACTGTTCTGCCACAAGGCACTCAACCCTGTGCCGGTACCAGGCAGCAGCAGGTATCCGCCTTCGGGGGAACCGCTCGCACACTGAGGCGAGCAACTCCATCCACGCACTGCCGGCGAACCCGTTGCCTGCAGTTTGGCAATCGTGATCGGTGCTGGTCAGAATGCCTTTTGTCGGCTGGTGTTTCCACAGCAGGAAAATATGTTTAATCAGGGCGTTCTCGTCAGCCAGAGGCCATGCGTGCCCAGCTGGCCAAACCCTCACGCCGAAGCGACGTTAAAAGCCTCCTCCCTTCACAGGTCCGACAGCCCGAGGCGTTGTTGTAAAAATTGAACGCTCAGCATCATTTTCAACGCAAGGATTGACCAGCGGTTGCAAGCCTTGCAGTCATGCGGCGCATCTGGCGCCACCAGCAAGGCACAGGGAAAACATGCACCATCTGCTCCACAAGCGCGTGCTGGGAACAGCCAGACAACGGCTGAAGTCATGAAGACCGTCATTTATGGGCGTAAACCCTGTATTTTTTTTCCGGTTTTTTCAATATATTTGTATATGCTGATATTTAAACGTTTGAGATGACCCACGAGGTGGCGCATCGATTGCTTGACGCCTCTTGGCGCCGTTGACGCGTTCAAAACGCAAAGCGGACGAAAAAGTCAAGCCGCTGACCGTCCAGAAAAATCAATGCGTTGCAATGGAAAAAGAAATGGCCAAGGAAAACACATGAATCGAAGCGACAGCCTGTCAGGAAGGTTGATCAAGGCGCCTGAAAATTTTCTGTCCAGGGCAGACATCCGCACGGTGGTCGACGAGGCCAGGCAAGGGCGCCGCGGCTTTATACGCAGTGCATTTGCGGCGGTCGCTGCGGGCTCTGCAGTGTCATCGGCCATGGGCCAGGCCAATCCCGTTCCGAGTGATGGAGGCGATCCAAACATCCTTCAGTTGCCCGCGCACAGCCTGGGTCTGGGTCAAAGCGTGGCATCCGACAGTGGGTACGGCAGGCCTTCCAAATTCGAAGTCAATGTGCAGCGCCGCCAAAGCCCCGGGTTGACACAAACCAGTCAGGCGTCGGTTTCTTTTGCCCCGCTGCAGTCGCTTTTTGGCATCGTGACGCCCAGCGGCCTGCATTTCGAGCGCCACCATCAGGGCTGGTGGGACATAGATCCCACAAAACATCGCTTCATGGTCAACGGCATGGTCAAGACAGCCAGGGTGTTCACGATGGACGAAATCATGCGGCTGCCGTCTGTGTCCAGGTTTCATTTCATGGAATGTGGTGCAAATACCGCTGCCGAATGGGGCAACGTGGCGGTGCCAACCGTTCAGTACACCCATGGCATGGTGTCCTGCAGCGAATTTACCGGCGTCCCGTTGATCACATTGCTGGAGCTCGCGGGTGCCGACCTTAAAAATGGCAAGTTCGTTCTGGCAGAAGGCGCTGACGGCTCATCCATGACCCGCACCATTCCCATGAGCTTGATCCAGTCGGGGGAAGTCATCGTTGCCTATGGTCAGAATGGGGAAATGTTGCGTCCGGAAAACGGCTACCCGCTTCGATTGGTCGTGCCGGGCGTGCAGGGCGTGAGCTGGATCAAGTATTTGCGCCGTGTAGAGGTCGGCGACCAACCCTATGCCACGAAAGACGAAGCGATTCATTACATCGATCTGCAGCCTGACGGTCAGCAGCGCCAGTATTCGAGCTTGCAGGAGTGCAAAAGCGTGGTGACCACGCCTTCGGGCGGTCAGGTTCTGCTGGACAAGGGTTTCTACAACATCACGGGCCTTGCCTGGTCGGGGCGTGGCAAGGTCAAGCGGGTAGATGTGTCTGTGGACGGCGGGCGGAACTGGCGTCAGGCACGGCTTGAGACGCCTGTGCTGAGCAAAGCGCTGACACGTTTCAATCTCGACTGGATCTGGGACGGAAAGCCCGCCATGATCCAGAGCCGGGCAACCGATGAAACCGGCTTTGTACAGCCCACCTACCAACAACTCCGTGCGGCGCGCGGCACGCGTTCGATCTACCACAACAACGCGATTCAGTCGTGGCTGGTGCAGGAAAATGGCGAGGTCCAGAATGTTCAGCTTTAAGCATGTGGCGCTGGCTGTGGCGCTGGCTGGCATTGGCCATCCCGGGGTGGCTCAAGTCGCCAGCAAATTTCCAGGCATCGGACGGGAGGCGACATCGAAAGAAGTGCGGGCCTGGGACATTGACGTGCGCCCCGATTTCAAGGGCCTTCCGGCTGGCGCGGGCACGGTGGCCAGGGGACAGGAGGTCTGGGAGGGCAAGTGCGCCAGTTGCCATGGCGTTTTTGGTGACTCCAACGAAGTGTTCAGCCCCATCATTGGCGGAACCACAGCAGACGATACCAAGACGGGCCATGTGGCCAAGCTCAGGGACCCTGCCAGTGGCCGTACCACCTTGATGAAGGTTGCCACGCTTTCAACACTGTGGGACTACATCAACCGCGCCATGCCCTGGAACCAGCCGAAATCCTTGACCACGGAAGAAGTTTATGCCGTGACTGCCTTTTTGCTGAACCTGGGCGGGGTGGTGCCGGACAATTTCACCTTGTCCGATAAGAACATGGCAGAGGTGCAAAGCCGCATGCCCAACCGCGACGGCATGACGACCCGGCACGCCTTGTGGCCCGGCAAGGAATTTGGCGGCACGAACGTGGCGGACACGCACAACACCGCCTGCATGAAAGACTGTGCTGCAGACCCCAAGGTGGCCTCGATACTGCCTGCGTTTGCGCGCAACCAGCATGGCAATCTGGCGGACCAGAACCGCCTGGTCGGTCCACAACGCGGCGCGAATACCACGCGTCCCCAGGCGCCGAGCCTGATGGAAACAAAGATGTCTGTGGCTGTCCCAAGTCAGAAGGCTGTTGCAGCAAGCGCATCGGGTGTACCCGAAGCGGTGGCCGGCACACCCGACGGAAAGCTCGCAGCGGCCTTGACCCAGAAGAACGCGTGTGTGGCTTGCCATGCGATGGACACCAAACTGATCGGGCCGTCGTTCTCGGACATTGCCAAAAAGCATGCCGACAAAGTCGACTATCTTTCGGCCAAGATCAAGAACGGCGGAGCAGGCGTGTGGGGCGCGATTCCCATGCCTGCGCAAAACTTGAGCGAGACAGAGGCAAAAACCATTGCCGTCTGGCTTGCTGCCGGAGCAGGAAAGTAGGCGGTTTCCACGCCAAATGTAAGTCAGACAGTCAATCAACCCAAGGAAACGAACATGAAAAATCGCCGCGACACCCTCAAACAAAGCGCCATCCTCGCTGGGTTGGCCTTGAGCACCAGCCTGTTCCCCCTGGCTGCTTCCGCGGATTTCAACAAGGCGGCGTTTGAGGCCAAGAGCATCAACGACGCGCTCAAGGCCATGGGGAGCAGCGCGCCCGTCGAGAGCAAGGACGTCACCATCACGGCACCCGACATTGCAGAAAACGGGGCAGTGGTTCCGCTGGGGGTAAGCAGTTCATTGCCGGGGATCAAGCAAATGGTGATCCTCGTGGAAAAGAATCCAGCGGCGCTGATTGCGATTTTCAATGTCACCGACAGCATCGACACGAATTTTTCAACACGGGCCAAGATGGGCCAGTCGTCCGACGTTTATGCCGTCGCGGTCATGGCGGACGGGCGTGCGCTGTTTGCAAAAAAAGAAGTCAAGGTCACGCTCGGCGGTTGCGGCGGCTGACAGGTATCTCTCCCCGAAAACCTAATTCTCAACCCCTACAGGAGTTCCCAAATGGCTGATCCCATGCGCATTCGCGCCCAAGTCGCAGGCACCAACGCCACGGTACGTGTTTTGATGAGTCACGAGATGGAAACCGGTCAGCGCAAAGACGCGGCAGGCAAGATCATTCCCGCCTGGCATATCACCGAAGTCACTGCCACCCACAACGGCAAAACCGTCCTGACCGCGGAGTGGGGCCCGGCGGTGGCCAAAAACCCGTTTCTGCAGTTCACCGTGAAATCTGCCAAAGCAGGCGACAAGATTGGTGTGACATGGAAAGACAACAGAGGCGACACACGCACCGACGAGGCCGTGGTGTCCTGAGTGCGAGCTTCACAGGCATTCAATTGAATCTCCAGCGAGTTTGCATTCGATAACTATATGAAGAGACAGACATGAAAATAAAAACCATCGGAGCGTTGGGCATTGTGTTTTTCGGTACTTGCAGTGTTGCGATGGCTCAAAAATCGACAAGCGACGGCATTGCCGAATACCGCGCCATGTTGCAGGATGGAAACCCGGCGGAGCTGTTTGAAGCCAAAGGCGAAGGCCTGTGGACGCAAAAGCGGGGACCTAAAAAAGAGTCGCTCGAAAAATGCGACCTTGGCAAGGGACCGGGTGTGGTCAAGGGCGTGTTTGTCGAGCTTCCCCGTTTTTTTTCAGACACGCAGAAGGTGCAGGACCTGGAGTCCCGGCTCGTGACATGCATGCAAACCCTGCAAGGCTTCAATGCAGCGGAAATTGCCGCAACACCGTTTGGAAAAGGCGAGCAAAACAGCGTCACTGCACTGGCCACCTGGATTTCCGGGGAGTCGAAAGGCCTGGCGTTCAAGCTGCCGCAAAGCCATCCAAAAGAAAAGATTTTTTACGAGGTCGGCAAGCGCCTGTTCTTTCAGCGTGGAGGCACGCATGACTTCTCTTGCGCTTCCTGCCATGGCGAAGACAACAAGCGGATCCGCTTGCAGGACCTGCCCAATCTGACCAAAAATCCTGGTGCCGGTGACGGCTTTGGTGCCTGGCCGGCTTACCGCGTCTCGAACGGCCAGATGTGGGGCATGCAGCAACGACTCAACGACTGTTATCGGCAGCAGCGCTTTCCCTACCCCGGTTTTGGCAGCGATGCCACGATTGCGCTGGGTGTCTACCTTGGCGTCAATGGCAAAGACGGCAAGTCTATTGCGCCAGCCCTGAAACGCTGAACCACGGAGCCTGACATGAAAATTTCCCATCGCGTTTCTCTTTGCCTGATCGCTACGTCTGCGGTTGTCGCCGGTTGTGCCGGCGTCGTTGGATCTGCGGATATCGACACCCTCACCACCACCATCGTCAAGTCGTCTTTCCGCGACGAAGGGTTCGTCAAGGTCGACCGCTTGACCCAAGACGAAGCGCAAAGAGCGTGCAGCGCGGCCGACGTCGAGGGCAAGCCGCTCGATGCAAAAACAGCCAGCGCCATAGAAGCCGCAAACCTGAAAGCGGTCAAGTGGCCGTCAGACGGGAAATTCATAGGCGACTGGAAGCAAGGCGAAGCCATTGCGCAAAGCGGGCGTGGACTGACCTGGACCGATGATGCCAAGGCTGCGAATGGCGGAAATTGCTACAACTGCCATCAAATAGACAAAAAAGAAATTTCTTTCGGGACACTCGGCCCGAGCCTGTACAACTACGGCAAGTTGCGTGGCGTGACCGATCCAAACAGCGAAGCCTCCAGGGCGATGGTTGAATACACATGGGGCAAGATATGGAATTCAAAGGCCTACAACGCCTGCTCCAACATGCCCCGGGCCGGGCACATGGGCATCCTCAATGAGGCGCAGGTGCGCCACATCGTCGGCCTGCTTCTGGACCCCAAATCACCCGTCAACCAGTAACAGCGCATCCAGCCCGGATCGACTGGGTTTTTGAACCCAATACATAAGTAGTTTTAAAACCATGAATTTAAGCAAACGCGAGTTTTTCCAGGTGCTGGGCGCAGGGACCATGGCGGGCATGGGGTTGGGCGCATGGGCGGATGCCGATGCAGCGACCGCCAGCGCCGGACTTTATGACGCGCCACGCTTCGGCAATGTGTCCTTTTTGCACATGACCGACTGCCATGCCCAACTTCTGCCTGTCCATTTCCGGGAGCCGAGCGTCAACCTGGGGGTGGGGTCCATGAAAGGGCAGTTGCCCCATCTGGTGGGGGAGCATTTGCTGAAAGCCTGCGGCGTGCGCCCAGGCACTGCCGAAGCGCATGCCCTGAGCAGTCTGGATTTTGAGAAGGCCGCCAGGCGTTATGGGAAGGTGGGCGGTTTTGCGCATCTGGCCACGCTTGTCAAAAGGGTCAAGTCAAGCCGCCCGGGTGCTTTATTTCTTGATGGCGGCGACACCTGGCAGGGCTCGGGCACCGCGCTGTGGACCCATGGCCAGGACATGGTCGATGCCAGCAAACTTCTGGGCGTGGACCTGATGACCGGCCACTGGGAGTTCACCCTGGGGCAAGAGCGTGTCAAGGAGATTGTTGAAAAAGAGCTTGCCGGAAAAATCGAATTCATCGCGCAGAACATCAAGACCAACGACTTCGGCGATCCGGTCTTCAAGCCCTATGTCATGCGGGAGGTCAACGGCGTGCCCTGCGCGATCATTGGCCAGGCCTTCCCCTACACGCCGATCGCCAACCCGCGCTACTTCGTCTCGGACTGGGGCTTCGGCATCCAGGAAGAGAGCATGCAGAAAACCGTCGACGAGGCGCGCGCCAAGGGCGCGCAGGTGGTGGTGGTCTTGTCCCACAATGGCATGGACGTCGACCTCAAGATGGCCAGCCGTGTCACCGGTATCGACGCCATCATGGGCGGGCACACCCACGACGGCATGCCCGTGGCCAGTGTCGTTGGCAACAAGAGCGGCAAGACGCTGGTGACCAACGCCGGGTCCAATGGCAAGTTCCTGGCGGTGATGGACTTTGAGGTCAAAGGCCGCAAAGTCGTCGATTTTCGCTACAAGCTGCTGCCGGTGTTCGCGAACATGCTTCCCGCAGACAAGGAAATGGACACCCTGATCAAAAAAGTCCGGGCGCCCTATGAAACCAAACTGGCTGAAAAACTCGCTGTGACGGAAGGCACGCTGTACCGGCGCGGCAATTTCAACGGCACGGGCGACCAGCTCTTGCTTGACGCATTGATGGAGGTCCAGGGCGCCGAAATAGCATTTTCGCCAGGTTTCCGCTGGGGCACTTCCCTGCTGGCCGGGCAGGTCATCACGCGGGAATGGCTCATGGACATGACCGCCACCACGTATTCGTACGCCACGCTGACGGAAATGACTGGAGAAACCATCAAGACGGTGCTGGAAGATGTGTGCGACAACCTGTTCAATCCGGACCCTTATTACCAGCAGGGCGGGGACATGGTGCGTGTCGGTGGTTTGCAGTACAGCTGCAATCCTTTGGCGGCCATGGGGCACCGTATCGAGGACATGCGCCTGAACGGCCAGCCGCTCGACGCTTCACGCAAGTACAAGGTCGCGGGCTGGGCGCCGGTGGCCGAAGAAGCGCGTACGGCACCCGGCAGCAAGCAGGTGTGGGAAGTTGTCGAGCAATGGCTCAAAGCGCGCGATGGCAAGGTTCCGGCTCGAGAAGCCAACGTGCCAAAGCTGTTGGGGGTGTTGCCCAACCCGGGCTACGTGTCGGCGTAATTCCGGGAACGTCTTTCACGCCGCGCCTTTGTGCATCCGCCGCCAATGCGCGTGCTGTCCCTTGCCACCCCAACCTTTGCCCAGGCTGCCCGGTCAGCCCAGCCGGTCAAGCCGCCAGATCTGATAGCGAAGTCCGAGCATCCCGCCTGCAACAATCGAAAACAGCGCCAGCAGGCTGCCCAGTGACAGGGTGGACATTCCGGACAGCCCTTGACCGACGGTGCAACCCAGCGCCATCACACCGCCGACCCCCATCAGCAGGCCACCGACCAGGTGGTTGACCGTGTCTTCCGTCCCGCCGAAGCCCTCCCAACGGAAAGTGCG
>JBBSRS010000032.1:0-12374 GCA_038242795.1 Burkholderiales bacterium | reverse complement strand
GAATTCGTCACTGGTCAGACCAGCGGCAAGGTCAAGGGCGGCCTGACCGTTCTGGTCAACGGCATCCGTGCATTCCTGCCTGGCTCGCTGATCGACACCCGCCCTATCAAGGACTTGTCTCCGTACGAGAACAAGACCATGGAATTCAAGGTCATCAAGCTCGACCGCAAGCGCAACAACGTCGTGTTGTCACGCCGTGCCGTGGTCGAAGCCAGCATGGGCGAAGAGCGCGCCAAGCTGATGGAAACCCTGAAAGAAGGCTCTGCTGTCAAGGGCATCGTCAAGAACATCACCGAATACGGTGCGTTCGTTGACCTGGGCGGCATCGACGGCTTGCTGCACATCACCGACATGGCATGGCGCCGCGTGCGTCACCCAAGCGAAGTGGTGACGGCAGGCCAGGAAATCGTGGCCAAGATCCTGAAGTTCGACACCGAGAAAAATCGCGTGTCCCTGGGTCTGAAGCAAATGGGCGACGACCCGTGGATGGGCGTGAACCGCCGCTACCCGCAAAGCACCCGCCTGTTTGGCAAGATCACCAACATTGCCGACTACGGCGCGTTTGTGGAACTCGAACCAGGCATCGAAGGTCTGGTCCATGTGTCCGAAATGGACTGGACGAACAAGAACGTGGCACCAAGCAAGCTCGTGGCCCTGGGTGACGAAGTCGAAGTCATGGTTCTGGAAATCGACGAAGACAAGCGCCGCATCAGCCTGGGCATGAAGCAGTGCAAGGCCAACCCATGGCAGGAATTCGCTGTGGAAACCAAGCGCGGCGACCGCGTCAAGGGCCCTATCAAGTCGATCACGGACTTCGGCGTGTTCGTGGGCCTGGCTGCCGGTATCGACGGCCTGGTGCACCTGTCTGACCTCTCGTGGAACGAGCCCGGCGAAGCCGCTGTTCGCAACTACAAAAAGGGCCAGGAAGTCGAAGCGATCGTGCTGGCTGTCGATGTCGACCGCGAGCGCATCTCCCTGGGCATCAAGCAGCTCGATTCCGACCCGTTCACCACCTTCGTGTCGATCAACGACAAGGGCGCGATCGTGACCGGCAAGGTCAAGACCGTGGACGCCAAGGGTGCCGAGATCGATCTGGGCGAAGACATCATCGGCTATCTGCGCGCCAGCGAAATCAGCCGTGACCGCGTCGAAGATGCACGCAACGTGCTGAAAGAAGGCGACGAAGTCTCGGCAGTCGTGGTGAACGTGGATCGCAAGACCCGCAATATCCAGCTGTCGGTCAAGGCCAAGGACAATGCGGACCAGCAGGAAGCCATGGCCTCCCTGAGCCAGCAGTCGTCGCGCGAAAGCGCCGGCCTGACCAGCCTCGGTGCCCTGCTGCGCGCCAAGCTGGACAGCAACGAATCCAAGTGATCGTGGAGGACAGTTCGCATGGCGCGGCTTGCCGTTCATGTGTTCTGTCCCTAGCCAGATAATTCAGGATGACCCGAAGCGATTTAGTTGAAGAGCTGGCAGCCCGATTCAGCCAGTTGACACACCGTGATGCCGAACTGGCGGTCAAGACGATTCTTGACGCGATGGGCGACACCTTGGTGCGTGACAACCGGATTGAAATCAGGGGCTTCGGCAGCTTTTCCGTCAACATTCGCCCTCCCCGCATGGGGCGCAATCCCCGCTCTGGAGCAAGTGTGGCAATTCCCGAAAAACGGGTGCCGCATTACAAACCAGGAAAGGCTTTGCGCGAAGCGGTGGATGCGCGAACGCAAGAATTGCTGAAGGTTCCGCTCTCGGGCTGATTCTCGGGACTTTTCCCTTGGTGGTCTCGCTACAATTGCAGCACCACTCCGGGGATTGCCAGTGAAATATCTGATGTGGCTGCTCAAGGCAGCCATTTTTTTTACGCTTTTTGCTTTTGCGCTGAATAACCAGCAAACGGTTGCGGTGCATTTCTTTTTTGGCACCTTGTGGCAGGCCCCTCTGGTGCTTGTGGTGCTGGTCACCTTTGCCTGCGGTCTTTTCATGGGTGTTCTTGTGATGATGCCGCGATGGTGGAAAAAGCGCAAAGCCGCTCTGGTTTCCGGATCGACTGCGTTGCCAGCCGAAGCCGACAACATCCCTCTTCCGCTGCAGCATGGAATTTGACTTCACCTGGGTTTTGCTCGGATTTCCCATAGCCTTCACGCTGGGCTGGCTGGCATCAAGACTGGACCTGCGGCAACTGCGCATCGAGAACCGACAGGCACCCAAAGCCTATTTCAAGGGACTGAACTTTCTGCTGAATGAGCAGCAGGACCAGGCCATCGACGCATTCATCGAAGCTGTCCAGAACGATCCCGACACGTCCGAGTTGCACTTCGCTTTGGGCAACCTGTTTCGACGCCGGGGCGAATACGAGCGTGCCGTTCGGGTGCATGAGCATCTGATGTCGCGTGGCGACTTGACCCAGCCCGAACGCGAGCGCGCCCAGCATGCCTTGGCACTGGATTTCCTGAAAGCCGGTCTGCTGGACCGTGCAGAGGCTGCGCTTCGAAAGCTTGAAGACACACCGTTCGAAGAGGAAGCCCGGCTTG
Organism: Burkholderiales bacterium; assembly: GCA_038242795.1. Classification (GTDB taxonomy): domain Bacteria; phylum Pseudomonadota; class Gammaproteobacteria; order Burkholderiales; family Burkholderiaceae_C; genus Polaromonas. Next base: position 9,843 of record JBBSRS010000032.1, on the reverse strand, counting down.
CGCTGCTGTCGATCTACGAGCGATCTCGTGACTGGGCCAATGCCACCGAAATTGCTTCCCGGCTTGGAAATTCCACCCATGGCAGTTTCAGTACGCGGCAATCGCATTACCTGTGCGAACAGGCGAATGCCTCCATTGCCACGGGTGATACCGGCGTGGCGCTTGGTCTGCTGCTGCAGGCTGTTGCCATGGCCCCTGCTTCCGCCAGGCCCTTGATGGATCTGGCCAAGCTCCAGAGCCAGCTGGGCCAGGGACAGGCTGCGTTTCAGACGCTGCGCACGCTCACCACGGTGGCTCCTCAGGCATTGCCACTGGCCGCCAGCCTGCTGGGCAATGTGGCACAAGGCATTGGCGAACAACCAGCCGCCTTGGAGTTGCTACAGGCCAGCTATTCACAAACCCCTTCGATTGACGTGATAGAGGCCATTGTCAAGCTTGAAAAAAACACCTTGTCCGCCCGAAAATGGTATGTGACGCACATGGAGCGTGAAATTTCGTTGGTGGCGGCCAGCAAGTGGATTGCAGGTGAGAAACTTGAGGACGAACATCACCACATGCTGGTGCAGCGGGCCATGGATCAGGCCACCAAACCCTTGATGCGATATCGTTGCGCCGCTTGCGGTTTTGAAGCAAGTCAGCATTTCTGGCATTGTCCCGGTTGCCAGGCATGGGACAGTTACCCCGTGCGTCGCATTGAAGAGTTGTAACGCCGTTGTTGTTTAACACATGAACCCAACCATTGCCCCCGAAAAAATTGCCTTAGCCCGCGTCCTGGTGGTGGGCGATGTCATGCTGGATCGTTATTGGTATGGTGCCGTGGACCGCATTTCGCCGGAGGCGCCCGTGCCTGTGGTGCGCGTGACCCGTACCGAAGAGCGCATTGGTGCCGCCGCCAACGTGGCCTACAACATCGTGACGCTGGGGGCGAGGGCTTCCCTGCTGACGGTGGTGGGAGAGGACGAAGCAAGCCATACGCTGGAAGACCTGGTGGCCAAAACCGGCATCACACCCTACTTTGGCCGCGATGCAAATCTTAAAACCACCGTCAAATTGCGGGTGATTGGACGCCAGCAGCAGCTGCTCCGGCTGGACTTTGAAAATACACCTGAACACGAAGTACTGGCCTCCCAGTCGGCCGCCTTTGAAACCCTTTACCCGGAACACCAGTCCATCCTGTTTTCGGATTACGGCAAGGGCGGCCTGGCACACATCGTGGCCATGATTGCCCAGGCCAGGGCTGCAGGCAAGGTGGTTCTGGTGGACCCCAAGGGTTCGGATTTCGAACGCTACAGGAATGCCAGCCTCATCACGCCCAACCGTGCGGAACTGGAACAGGTCATTGGCCCCTGGGGCAGTGAAACCGAATTGCGCACCAAGACCCACAATTTGCGTTCGGCGCTCAACCTTCAGGCCTTGCTGGTGACGCGAAGCGAGGAAGGCATGACGCTGTTTGATGCACAGGGGGAACTCCATGTGCCCACGGTGGCCCGGGAGGTGTTTGACGTCACCGGTGCTGGAGATACCGTGATTGCCACGCTGGCCACCATGACGGCAGCCGGCTTGAGCCTGCGCGAGGCGGTGCCTATTGCCAACCGTGCCGCAGGCATCGTGGTGGGTAAATTCGGCACGGCCACGGTTAATTACAGCGAGCTTTTTGCGGCCTCTTGAGTGCTTCGCGCTTGTTGGCCACCCTGAACTTCTAGGAAACTTCATGAAAATCGTAGTCACCGGAGCCGCCGGCTTCATTGGCAGCAACCTGGTCAAGGGGCTGAACGCCCGCGGCGTGGATGACATCATTGCAGTGGATGACATGACGCAGGGGGACAAATTCCGCAACCTCGCCGATCTGAAAATTGCCGACTACATCGATGCCGCTGATTTCTATCGCCAGTTTGCCGAAGGTGCGCACGGACATATCGAGGCGGTATTCCATGAAGGCGCCTGCAGCGACACCATGGAACTGGACGGCAAATACATGATGGCGAACAACTACACGCTGTCATGCGACTTGTTTCGTGCCTGCCAGAGCCAGAACACCCGCCTGTTGTATGCCTCTTCCGCGGCCACCTACGGTGGCTCCGACACGTTCAGCGAATCCCCTGAATTCGAGCAACCGCTGAATGTTTACGGCTACTCCAAGCTGTTGTTTGACCAGCACCTTCGGCGCGCGCTGGGCAAGGGATTTGAGAATGCGCAGACGCAGGTGGCGGGATTTCGCTATTTCAACGTCTATGGCCCGCGCGAGCAACACAAGGGCCGCATGGCCAGCGTGGCCTTTCACCAATACAACCAATTCCAGGCCGAGGGCAAGGTGAAACTGTTTGGCGACTACGGCGGTTATGGTCCGGGCGGGCAAATGCGCGACTTTGTATTCATAGACGATGTGGTGGATGTGAATCTCTGGTTTTTTGACCACCCTGAAAAATCGGGTATTTTCAATCTCGGAACGGGCCGCGCCCAACCGTTCAACGATGTGGCAATCGCCGTGATCAACACCCTGCGCAACGGCCAGAATGCAGACTCATTGAGCCTTGAAGATGCAGCACGCGGCGGCATGATCGATTACATCAGTTTTCCCGAAGCACTGGTCGGCAAGTACCAAAGTTATACGCAGGCCGACCTGAGCGCCCTGCGTGCAGCAGGTTGCGAACATGCATTTGCGGATGTTCAAACAGGGGTAGCGGCCTATATGCAATGGCTGAGCAAAGGCAAAAAATAGCAGCTTGTCCGGTTCTTGCAATTTACTTTCTCGAATCTTCCAGACCATGCATCCAACGCAGGGCTGGTTGCATCGAAAAGTGGTCAAGTTCCAGGGTTCAGCAGCAAAAGCCTGTTCGTTCAACTCCAGGAGTTTCAATGCTTAAAAAATTAATGGTGTTTTTTGCGCTGCAGTCCTTTACGGCAGCCTTTGCAGCCATCGATGTCAACCAAGCCAGCGAAGCTGAACTCGATGGAATCAAGGGTGTTGGACCTGTCACCAGCCGGCTGATCGTTGCCGAGCGAAGCAAATCCGAGTTTAAAAGCTGGGCAGACTTCAGAGGGCGCATCAAGGGCGTGGGGGCCAAAAGCGCAGCGAAGTTTTCGGCACAAGGCATGACCGTGAATGGCGCAGCGTATGCGGCAGACCTGTCTGAAGCAAAACCCGCTGACAAATGACCAGAGGTTTGTTGCGCGGCATGGCGCAGCGCACAAGACGCCGTTAAAAACTGAATTTGATAACCCACGAAAAAACCCGCTGGAAAGCGGGTTTTTTTATTTGAAAGCGAATCCGTTCAAACCATCAGCCCATGTGCAGACCGCCGTTCAGCGAGAAATCGGCGCCCGTTGCATAACCGCCCTCGTCGGAGGCAATCCAGGAAATGATGGAAGCGATCTCTTCCGGCTTGCCCAGACGCTTGGCAGGCACACCCGCGACGATTTTTTCCAGCACTTCAGGGCGAATCGCATTGACCATGTCGGTGCCGACATAGCCGGGGCTGACCGTGTTGACGGTCACGCCCTTGGACGCCACCTCCTGCGCCAGCGCCATGGTGAAGCCATGCAGGCCAGCCTTGGCAGTGGAATAGTTCACCTGGCCGAACTGGCCTTTCTGGCCGTTGACCGAGGAGATGTTGATGACGCGGCCAAATCCGGCCTCGACCATGCCCTCGATGACCTGCTTGGTCACGTTGAACATGCTGTCCAGGTTGGTCGAAATGACAGCGTCCCAATCGGTCTTGCTCATCTTGCGGAACTGCCCATCGCGGGTAATGCCTGCGTTGTTCACCAGCACGCTGACCGGGCCGTGTTCTGCCTTGACCTTGTCAAAGGCAGCGACGGTGGACTCCCAGTCCCCGACATTGCCTACCGATGCATAAAACGTGTGGCCAAGGGCTTTTTGCTCATTGAGCCATTTGGTGAAATCGCGCGTGGGGCCGCAGCCTGCAATGACCTTGAAACCGTCTTTCGCCAAGCGCTGGCAGATGGCCGTTCCAATGCCACCCATGCCACCGGTTACATATGCTACTTTGTTGCTCATTGTCTTCTCCTAGGGTCGTTGGACTTGTGAAAAAATTCTGCTATTACTCTAATAGCTGCTCACGCCCTGCTGGTAAGCGCGCGTGACTGTTTTACCTGATATTCAGCGTTCCAGTGTGAGGGCAACCCCCATGCCGCCGCCGATACACAGGCTGGCGATGCCTTTTTTGGCATCCCGCCGCACCATTTCGTGCAGCAGCGTGACCAGAATGCGGCAGCCGGACGCGCCAATCGGGTGACCAATGGCAATTGCGCCGCCGTTCACATTGACTTTGCTGGTGTCCCAGCCCATTTCCTGGTTGACCGCACACGCCTGGGCGGCAAACGCTTCATTGATTTCGAGCAGGTCGAGGTCCTGCACGTTCCAGCCTGCGCGCTGCAAGGCCTTGGTGGAGGCGGGCACAGGCCCCATGCCCATGTACGCGGGGTCCAGACCGGCGGTGGCATAGCTGGCGATGCGGGCCAGGGGCGTCAGCCCGAGGGCTGCGGCTTTTTTGGCGGTCATGACCATGACCGCGGCAGCGCCATCGTTCAGTCCGGACGCATTGCCCGCGGTGACACCGCCTGCCTTGTCAAAGGCCGGGCGCAAGCCGGCCAGCCCTTCGGCGCTGGTCTTGCGGTTCAAAAACTCGTCAGAAGAAAACACCACCGGATCACCCTTTTTCTGGGGAATCGAGATGGGGATGATTTCATCCTTGAACTTGCCTGCATCCTGGGCTGCCGCCGCCTTTGTCTGGCTGGCCAGCGCCAGCGCGTCCTGGGCTTCCCGGCTGATGTTGTACTTCTTGGCGACGTTTTCTGCCGTGATGCCCATGTGGTACTGGTTGTACACGTCCCACAGGCCATCGATGATCATGGTGTCGACGAGTTTCCAGTCGCCCATGCGCTGGCCATCGCGCGAGCCGTTCAGGACATGCGGCGAGGCGCTCATGTTTTCCTGGCCGCCGGCAATCACGATTTCGCTGTCGCCCGTGGCCACTGCCTGCGCTGCCAGCATGACGGATTTCAGGCCGGAGCCACACACCGCGTTGATGGTGAGGCCTGGAATGCCCTGGGGGAATCCGGCCTTGAGCACGGACTGGCGTGCCGGGTTCTGGCCTGCGCCGGCAGCCAGCACCTGGCCCATGATGACTTCGCCAATCTGTTCAGCATTCAAGCCCGAGCGCTCCAGCACAGCCTTGATCACGGCAGCACCCAGTTGGGTGGCCGGTATTTTTGCCAGCGAGCCGCCAAATTTGCCGACAGCGGTCCGGCCTGCTGACACGATAACGATATCTTCCATGTTGTCTCCTTTATAAAATCAGGGATGCACCTGGGTGCTGTTGCACGAAAACCATGCAAGCTGATGAAACCTGCCTGGATTCAAAACCGGAAACAGGTTTTTTAAGCCAATCAGGCCTTGACCTTCACATAGCGGCCGGGCGCGGGTTCGATGGCCTTGAATTTGCGGCTGCCATAGTTTTTCGGCGCCGCAATCTGTTTGCCTGCCTGGCCCTGCAGCCAGCCGGACCAGTCAGTCCACCAGCTGCCGGCATGCTCGGTGGCATTTTTTTGCCAGTCTTCCTGCGACGCGGGGTATTTGTCGCCCGCCGTGCGGCTGGATGCCAGCTGGTCGTTGGTCCAGTAGCTGCGCTTCTTTTTGGCAGGCGGATTGATCACCCCGGCAATGTGGCCGGATGCGCCCATCACAAAGCGCTTCTTGCCTGGCAACACCTGGGTCGATGCATAGGCGCCGCCAATCGGCACGATATGGTCTTCGCGCGAGCCATAGAGGTAGAACGGCATGTCGAGCTTGCCAAGGTCAACCTTTTCGCCGCACACCACCATTTTCCCGGGCTTGATCAGGTTGTTTTCAAAATAGGTATTGCGCAGGTACCAGGCATAGAACGGCCCCGGCAGGTTGGTTGAATCGCTGTTCCAGTAAAGCAGGTCAAACGGCGGCGGCGTTTCGCCCTTGAGGTAGTTGCCGACTACATAGTTCCAGACCAGGTCGTTGGGGCGCAAAAAGCTGAAGGTGGACGCCAGGTCCTTGCCCTTGAGCAAGCCGCCCTTGCCCATTTCGGCTTCGCGGTATTTGACCGATGTTTCGTCAATGAAAATATCCAGGATGCCGGTGTCGGTGAAGTCCAGCAGCGACGTCAGCAGCGTGACGCTTTCGACCGGCTTTTCGCCACGCGCGGCCAAGACCGCCAGCGCCGTGCTCAGGATGGTGCCGCCCACGCAGAAACCCAACGCATTGATGGTGTCGGCGCCGGTGATTTCCTTCACCACTTCAATCGCCTTGATGGGCGCGTTCTCGATGTAGTCGTCCCAGGTCTTGCCCGCCATGGACTGGTCCGGATTGCGCCAGCTCATCACGAAGGTCCGGTGACCTTGTGCCGTGGCGTAACGGATCAGCGAATTTTCAGGCTGCAGGTCGAGGATGTAGAACTTGTTGATGCAGGGCGGCACCATCAGAAAGGGCTTTTCATAGACCTTGTCCGTGAGCGGCTTGTATTCGAGGAGCTGAAAATACTCGTTCTCGAACACGACGGCGCCTTCGGTGGTGGCAACGTTTTTCCCGACTTCAAAGATGCTTTCGTCGGTCATCGACACATGGCCCTGCTTCATGTCGTGCAGCATGTTCGCCAGCCCCTTGGCAATGCTTTCGCCACGGGTGTCGATGGCCATTTTCTGCGCTTCGGCATTCAGTGCCAGAAAGTTGCTGGGCGCTGAGGCCGCCATCCACTGCTCGACCGCGAAACGCAGCCGCGCCTTGGTCTTGGCATCGCTTTCGACCGCCTCGGCCAGTCCCATGAGGGTCGTGGCGTTGAGCTGGTACGCCGAGGCGAGGAATTTCGACACCGGGCTGGCCTGCCAGGCGGGATCGGAAAACCGCCGGTCCGAGGGCTTGGCAGTCTCTTCGCCGGCATTCATGCCCTGGTTCCAGAGCGCCGATGCGCCGGCGATGTACTGCTGTTGAAGCTCAAGCAGCTTGGAAGGCTCGAACGTGATGGACGGCTGGGAAGGTGCGAGGGACTTGAACACCGACAAATCCATCGCGGGAAAGCCTGGGGCAGCCTGGGACCCAAAGGAGGACATGGCCTGCTTGATGCCTTCTCCCAGGGTTTCCTGCATTTGTTGAGTGGCCTGTGTCCAGTTCAGTTCAGAATTCATCATTGTGTCCTCGGTGATGCAGTGTGCTGGCAAACGCTATCTGCTTTCAGCCAGTATCCTATCAATTACTTTTTAGATCCTGACAAGAAAGCATGACTTCATTATGTATTTGGGCGTAATCGCCTGGATGTATGTCGTGCTGATGATGAGCGCTGCCGAAGCTGCGAGCAGCAACGGAACCATTTTGGGCGCATTGGTCACCCTGGTGCTTTATGGCATAGCTCCGGTGGTGTTGGTGGTTTACCTGATGGGCGCGCCTGCGCGCAACAAGGCCATCAAAAAACGCGAGGCCGAAGCCCGGGCAAGCCATTTGGCCGCGGCTGGCCAGGACACGAGTACCACCACCGTTTCAGCCGTCGAGCCAGATACAGGCAGCCATGCGTCCGGTGGTGCCGAACCCATTGCCAGAGATGCCGGCATCGCGCCGGTGGGAAAAGAATCGTGAGGGATTGCCCACCGTGCACCACGGCGCGCTGCCGTCGTTTCCGTGAACCTGCGTGACGCCGAGCGCCTGCAGCCGAAGGCGGGCCAGGGCTGGCAGGTCGGCCAGGTATTTGCCTGGTGCGATGGCCACAAAGCAATGCGCGGCTTGCGGCTGCCGCCCGGCAAACGCCGCCCTCACCTCCTCGCCCACCTCAAACGCAGCAGGTCCGATGCAGGGGCCCAGCCAGGCTATTATTTTTGTAGCATCTTGTGCAGGCAGGTATTGCGCAGGCGCCCTAAAAGATTCAAAAATTGACTCGATGACGCCCTGCCCTGCGGCATCACTGCTGCCGGCCAGCCCGCGCCATCCGGCATGGGCGGCGGCAACCCTGGTGCCGTCCAGGGACGCCAGCAGCACCGGCAGGCAGTCGGCCACCATGATGGTGCAGGCCAGCCGGCGATGCGCTGTCATGCAGGCATCCGCAGGCTGGCCGTCGGGGGTGGCCGGGTCCAGCAATTCCACCCGGGTGCCGTGCACCTGATTGAGAAAGACGGCGCGCTGGGCGCCGGTGGCTTGCTTCAGCAACTGACGGTTGGCGTCCACCGATGCGGGCAGGTCGCCCACATGGCTGCCCAGGTTCATGGCGTCGAACGGCACGGCCGAAACACCGCCGGCGCGGCTGGTGAACACCGCCCTGACGCCGGCCGGTGCAGGCCAGTCCGGGACCAGCCAGTCGGCATGAAAACGGCCCGACATGCTCATGCCTGGCGGTCTGGACAGGCGGACCGCAGCGACCTTTGCAAGCTTGACAGTGCCGCGCACGCACCACCGTCCACCAGGGTCAGCGGCAGCCCATCACAAAGCACCGTGATGCGCGAGGCATTGAAAATTTGTGGCATCACGCCGTCAGCGGACAACGCATCGCAGGGTGCTTTCAGGTTTTCGCACTGGGCGGTCGGGTCCGTCACCGGGTCGCAGGCCCGGCCTTTGAATTTCAGCGCGGTGCGCCCCTCAAGCGACGCCGAAGAACGGAAATGGTTGTGCAGCTTCATGGGCGAAAGCATAAACCGGGATCATGCTTGCTGTTTTTCGGCAACCTGGCAGGTTGCCGGGCAGATGGCGTGAGGACAGGCCAAGTGCTCAGCCGATGGCGGCAAAGCGGGTTCCGGCCTGTTTGAGGCTCCAGAACAGTTCGACCAGCGCAGGATTGTTCAGCAGGGGTTCGCCCATCACGATCAGCCAGTAACCGGCGCCGTCCACCCAGAAAGGCAGAAAAGCATGGTCAGGCAGCAGGAACTCCGGATCGCTGTGAAACGACACATAGCGCGTGGCGCCGTGCCAGCCGCGCCGCGCCTGCCGCGCGGCAAAGTCCGAGTAGTCGGCAGCGGCAGCGCAAAGCAGTTCGGCCTCGTCCTGGCCGACGCCGGCATGGCCCAGACAAAACCCGCCTTCGGACGCCAGGACTGCCCGGCGTTCCCCGGACAGCGAGGCAATCACATGCTGCAAGAAATCGTCCAGCCGGGCATCGGGCCCCTGAAGCGGTTGAGGCAGCGCCTGCACCCATCCGCGTTCCAGCGCGCCAGCCAGTACGCTTGAGGCCAAAAGATCGGCGGCGGTCCAGGCAGCCAGGGTCAATGAATGCTCGCCGGCCAGCAGGCCCTGCAGGGCGGCGGCGGTGCCATCCGGTGTCTTGTGGGCAAACGCGTGCAACACGCCGGCAGGCGTCAACATGAAGCATTCGGATGCAGTCTGGGTCATGGCGTGTGCTCGGCAAAGTAAGGGTTCAAAGGGTTTCGGGCAGACGCGCGGCAGGTTCACGACCTGGGGCCTTCAAGGTCGTGCGCCAGCGTCCACAACAAGACCTCTAGCGGCTGTGGGGGAATGTCCAGGCGCAGGGCACGCGCCGGGGCATCCTGGTCGTCGATCGGGTCGATCTCGACGCTAAGGGCCAGTTGGTCGTCCTGGCACAGTTTCTCGAGCACAGGCATGGGCGCATTGCTTGCCACCCATTGCTCGCGGGGATGAAAAATCATCCGGTGGATGAACGATATCCGCAACTCGAAAGAATGCTGCTGCGCCAGCGATTCGGCCAGCTTTCGCAGAAAAAGTGGCTTGCCGCTCAAGGGGCCCATCCGGGCCTGGAACTCGCTGCAGCCAAGTTTGTGTTCCACCAAGGCCGGAGCCACCTCGGTGGGCATTGCGGCAGGGACGGGTAGTGCCATGGCAGGCGGCAAGGTCTGGATGGG
>JBBSRS010000031.1:0-12526 GCA_038242795.1 Burkholderiales bacterium | reverse complement strand
GTCGGCTTGAACACCAACGTGCAGTTCCTGCGCTATGTGGTGCGCAGCCCGTCGTTTGCCAAAGCGAATCTGGACACCGCCTTGATCCCGCGCGAAGAAGCCGTGCTGTTCAAGCAGGAGCCGGTTGGCTTGAGCCTGGCGGCGGCCAGCGCCATTGCCCAGACGCTGTTGGACGAAAAAGCCGGCGAGGGTACAGACCCGTTCAGCCGCCGCGACGGCTGGCAAACGCATGGCGTGACGCAGCGGCCCTTTGAATTTGACTTCCATGGCGAGCCGGCCAAAGCCACCTTGAGCTATGGCCATGACGGCGCTTTGCAACTGGCGGTGGGCGATGTGTCGGGACCGCTGGTGTTTGCCAAAAATGCGCAAGGCATCGACATCCAGTTTTCCGGCCAGCGCCTGACGGCAACGGTCTACACCCAGGGCGAGGTTGACCATGTTTTCACCGCGCGTGGCGCGACGCAGATCACGGCGATTGATTTGCTGGCGCATGCCGGCGAAAGCCATGCCGAAGGCGGACGCCTGACCGCACCCATGCCGGGCAAGATACTGTCGTTCTCGGTCAAGGCTGGCGACACGGTTAAAAAAGGCCAGCCACTGGCGGTGATGGAAGCGATGAAAATGGAGCACACGATTGCTGCACCCGCCGATGGCGTGGTCGAGGAGCTGATGTACGCCCCCGGAGATCAGGTCACAGAGGGGTCGGAACTGCTCAAAATAACCGTCTGAAATTAAAGGGACTTCTGAATGCGCATTAGTTTTTGCTGTACCGGCACCAAAGCCCAGCCCTGGCTGGAAGGCTTGCGCGCCGCTTTTCCGGATGCCGAAGTGGACGTGTGGTCAGCAGGGGCACCGCCTGCCGACTATGCCGTGGTCTGGACGCCGCCGCAGCAGTTCATTGACGAGCAGACGCAGCTCAAGGGCCTTTTCAACATTGGCGCTGGCGTCGATGCGCTGATGAAATTGCACCTGCCGTCCGGTGTTCCGGTCGTTAAGCTTGATGACGCGGGCATGTCGGTGCAGATGGCTGAATATGTTTGCCATGCGGTGATCCGGCATTTTCGGGAACTGGATGGCTACGAGGCTGATGCAGCCCAGGGCTTGTGGTCTTACCGCAAGCCGTATCCGCGCCAGGATTTTCCGGTTGGCATCATGGGCCTGGGCGTGCTGGGTGAGCGGGCGGGGCGCGCATTGGCGCAGTTTGAATTTCCGGTGATGGGCTGGAGCCGATCCGCCAAGTCCATTCCCGGCATCCAGTGCTTTTGGGGTGAAGCCGGTTTCAACGATTTTCTGGCCGCCAGCCGCATTCTGGTGTGCCTGCTGCCGCTCACCCCCGACACTGAAAACGTCATGTGCCATGACACGCTGTCCCGCCTGCAGCCGGGCGGTTATGTGATCAACGTGGCGCGGGGGCACCATCTGGTGGACGACGACCTGATCGCGCTGCTCGACAGCGGCCACCTGGCCGGCGCCATGCTCGATGTGTTTCGCACCGAGCCCCTGCCGGCGGCGCATCCGTTCTGGACGCATCCGAAAATCACCGTCACGCCGCACACCTCGGCCCGGACACTGCGCGAGGAAAGCATTGCGCAGATTGCCGGAAAAATTCGTGCATTTCAGCGCGGCGAACCGGTGGCAGGCGTCGTTGATCCCGCGCGCGGCTACTGATCCGGCTTCGATCAAACAGCGCTTGTCCATCGCAGGAAAGTGGATGCTTTTTCCATGGAAACGCACCCGTGCATTGGGGGGCCTTTTGCTGCCTGCCTCCTGCGGAGCCACAGGGTAATTGCCTAGTCATCAAGTAAGTAGGCGGTAAGTCCTTTTCCTTAACCTCCTCCTCACAAAATTTACTTAGAGGAGATAGCGATATGGATGATGATTTGGTCCAACGGATTGTGAAAAATCCAAAATACCAGGAGCTCAAGGCCAAGCGCACCAGCTACGGCTGGTGGCTCACGCTGGCCATGATGGTCGTGTACTACGGTTTCATTTTGCTGGTGGCCTTCAACAAGCCGTTTCTTTCCCAGCGGATAGGCGAGGGCGTGATGACCGTGGGCGTTCCCATCGGCTTTGGCGTGATTGTCTTCACCATTGTGATCACGGCCATTTACGTCCAGCGCGCGAACAAAGAATTCGACGACCTGACGGCAGAAGTGACCAAGGCGGTGCTCAAATGAATTTCAAATCCGACAACGTGCGGCGCATCCTGACGCTGCTGGCCCTGTTTGGCGTGTCGGCTGCGGCCTGGTCCGCTGGCGCAGACCTGGGACAGGCTGAAAAGCAGCCCACCAACTGGACGGCCATCGGCATGTTCGGCGGCTTCGTGGTGTTGACGTTGTTCATCACCAAGTGGGCCGCGTCCAAGACCAAGTCCGCCGCTGACTTCTACACCGGCGGCGGCGGCATCACCGGTTTCCAGAATGGCCTGGCGATTGCCGGCGACTACATGTCGGCCGCGTCTTTCCTGGGTATTTCGGCGGCCGTGATGGCCAGTGGCTTTGACGGCCTGATCTACTCGATCGGCTTTCTGGTCGGCTGGCCGGTCATCACCTTCCTGATGGCCGAGCGCCTGCGCAACCTGGGCAAGTTCACCTTTGCCGACGTGGCGGCTTTCCGCTTCAAGCAGGCGCCGGTCCGCATTTTTGCGGCATCGGGCACGCTGGTCGTGGTGGCGTTCTACCTGATCGCGCAGATGGTGGGCGCAGGCCAGCTGATCAAACTGCTGTTCGGCCTGGAATACTGGATTGCCGTGGTCATCGTCGGGACCCTGATGATGGTGTACGTGTTGTTCGGCGGCATGACCGCCACCACCTGGGTGCAGATCATCAAGGCCTGTTTGCTGCTGGGCGGCGCCAGTTTCATGGCGGCCATGGTGCTGTGGCACTTCGGTTTCAGCCCTGAGGCCATGTTTGCCGGCGCAGTGGCGATCAAGACCGATCTGGCGCTGAAGGACGGCAAGACGGCCGAAGCCGCTGCGGTGCTCGGGCAGTCCATCATGGGCCCCGGCAACTTCGTGAAAGACCCGATCTCTGCCATCTCCTTCGGCATGGCGCTGATGTTTGGCACCGCCGGCCTGCCGCACATCCTGATGCGCTTCTTCACCGTGCCAAGCGCCAAGGAAGCGCGCAAGTCGGTGATGTGGGCGACCGGCTGGATCGGTTACTTCTACCTGCTGACCTTCATCATCGGTTTTGGCGCCATCACCTTTGTGCTGACCAACCCGTCCTTCCTGGATGCCAAGGGCGGACTGCTGGGCGGCGGCAACATGGCGGCCATTCACCTGGCCAACGCCGTGGGCGGCAACGTGTTCCTGGGCTTCATCTCGGCGGTGGCGTTTGCCACGATCGTCGCGGTGGTCGCTGGCCTGACGCTGTCGGGCGCTTCTGCCGTGTCGCATGACCTGTACGCCACCGTGATCAAGAAAGGCAAGGGCGACAGTGCATCGGAACTGCGCATCTCGAAAATCACCACCGTCGCCCTGGGCGTGATTGCCGTGGTGCTGGGCATTGCCTTCGAGAAGCAGAACATCGCCTTCATGGTGTCCCTGGCGTTTGCCATCGCCGCTTCGGCCAACTTCCCGGTGCTGTTCATGTCGGTGCTGTGGAAAGACTGCACCACGCGCGGCGCGGTGATTGGCGGTTTCCTGGGGCTGATCTCTTCGGTGGCGTTGACGGTTGTGTCGCCTTCCGTGTGGGAAGCCACACTGGGCAACCCCAAAGGCTCGGCGATGTTCCCTTATGCGTCGCCTGCCTTGTTCTCCATGACCATCGGCTTTGTCGGTATCTGGCTGTTCTCCATCCTGGACAACAGCAAGCAGGCCAAGATCGACCGCGCCGGTTTCCTGGCGCAGCAGGTGCGCTCTGAAACCGGCATCGGCGCGTCGGGTGCGTCAGGCCACTGAGTCTGACTGCCTGACCAGGCGGGCCATCCGGTCCGTCCAACGATCCTTCAAAAGGACTGCAGGACCATGGCCTGCAGTCCTTTTTTCATGAGACACCCAGCAATGCCAGACGATTTTTCAAACCCCTTTCCTTTTGATGCGCCGCCATTTGACTGCCTGAGCCCCGAGCAGCAGGCGCTGGTGCGGGGCAGCCTGGGCCAGGTGTCATTCCCGAAGGGTGCGGTGATTTTGACCCCCGACATGGACCCGACGCATGTGTATGTACTGCTCAAGGGGCATGTTCAGCAACTGGAAGCGGGCGAGGTCGTGGCGGTCTACGGGCCATCCGATTTTTTTGCCTTTCGTGCGGTGATGGCCGGCCGCGCCAGCGGGGTGCTGCAGGCACTGGACGAGGTCGAGGCCTGGCAGCTGCCCGGTGCCACGGCACGGGCGCTGATTGCAGGCAACGCACTGTTCAGTGCGCTGGTCTTTGCCGACCTGTCGCAGCGGCTTTCCGCGTCGGCAGAAAACCGCAAAAGCCATGAGTTTTTGTCCTTGATGATGGTGCGGGTCAGGGACGCCTACATCCGCAAGCCCTTTTTTGTCGAGGGCGGCCTGGACCTGGTGTCGGTCTGCCGCCTGCTGTCGGCGCAGGGGCTGGGCAATGCGCTGGTGCGCGACACGCAGGGCGGCGTGGAGCGCATCGGCATGTTCACCACCACCGACTTGCGCGATGCCCTGCTGCAGCCTGTCCCGCCGCATGAACTGGCCGTGCGCGAGGTCACGCAGTTCACACTGGTCTCGGTACAGGCCGACGCGGAACTGTCCGAGGCCCTGCTGGCGATGATTCGCCACCATGTCCACCGTGTGCTGGTGCGCGAAGGCGATGCAATTTTGGGCGTGCTGAGCCAGTTGGACCTGATGAGCTTCGTGTCCAACCATTCACACCTGATTGCGCTGCAGGTCGAGCAGGCTGGCTCCATCGACGAGCTGAAGGCCGCTGCCTTGCAGATGGACGGCCTGATCGCGCTGCTGCACAGCGGGGGTGCCCGGGTCGAGCTCATTTCCAGCCTGGTGAGCGAGCTCAACCAGCAGATTTTTTCCCGCCTGTGGTCGTTTGTGGCACCGGCCGAACTGGTCGCCAACAGCTGCCTGATCGTGATGGGCAGCGAAGGGCGTGGCGAGCAGATCCTCAAGACCGACCAGGACAATGCCCTGTTGCTGCGCGACGGCTTTGTATGCGCCGAACTGCAGGAAAGCGTGCAGCGTTTCAGCCAGGGACTGACCGGGTTTGGCTACCCGCCGTGTCCAGGCCACATCATGGTGACCAATCCGCTGTGGTGCCAGCCGCTGGCCGGCTTTCAGGACAGCATCCTGCAATGGCTTTATGGCGCCAATGCAGAAGGGCCGATGAACCTGGCCATTTTCATGGATGCCCGCGCAGTCGCCGGCGACGCGTCGCTGCTCCGTCAGGCACGGGACTATGCCCTGCACAGCATGGCCGGCAGCGATGCATTTTTTGCCCGTTTTGCCGCCGCCATTGACCAGTTCAGCGAACCGGGCGGCTGGTGGACACGCCTGGCCACGCTGCGCGGCCGCGAAGAACAGGTGTTCGATCTAAAAAAGCTTGGCACGTTTCCGATCGTGCATGGCGTGCGTTCCCTGGCACTGGAGCATCGGCTCGACGAGGTCGGCACGGCAGCACGCCTGCAGGTGCTGGCGAGTCGCAGGCACGTCCCCTCCGATCTGGCCCGCGACCTGATCGACGCGCTGCATTGCATGATGGGCCTGAAGCTCAAAAACAATCTTCGGCAAAAGCAATTGGGGCAACCGCTTGACAACCTGTCGCATTTGTCCAGCCTGGGAACGCTGGACCGTGACCAGTTGAAGGACTCGCTGGCCATCATCAAGCGCTTCAGGCTGCACGTGCAATTGCGATACCAGCTGGCCACCTGAACCCCCCTGCCAATTCTTGAAAACCAGTTGCCAACCCTGCTGCCAGCCCTGAGTGCAGGCGCTGCGTCCCTTGCAGACCCGGTTTTTGCGATACTTCATCCCAGAAGGAACCCTCCCATGAAACTCCCTGCCCACGTCAAACTGGTCGATGTCGGCCCGCGTGACGGCCTGCAAAATGAAAAGCAGCCGGTGCCCGCCGCCATCAAGATCGAACTGGTCCACCGCCTGCAGGAAGCCGGCTTGAAAAACATTGAAGTGACCAGCTTCGTGTCGCCGAAATGGATACCGCAAATGGCTGACAACACCGAGGTGATGGCCGGCATCCGCCGCCAGCCGGACGTGTGCTATTCGGTGCTGACGCCCAACCTTCAGGGCTTGGAGGCGTCGCTGGACTCCCACCCCGACGAGATCGTGGTGTTTGGCGCGGCCAGCGAAGCGTTCAGCCAGCGCAACATCAACTGCTCGATTGCCGAAAGCATCGAACGATTTCGCCCGGTGGTCGAAGCCGCGCGGGCCCGGGGCATCCATGTGCGGAGTGCGATGTCCTGCACCGTGGGCTGCCCGTACGAGGGCGAGATTGCGCCCGAGCGGGTGGAGATGCTGGCGCGCCTGATGAAGGACATCGGCGTGCAGCATGTCGGCGTGGCCGACACCATTGGCGTGGGCACGCCGCTCAAGGTGCAGCGCGCGCTGGAAGCGACCCTGCGCCACTTCGACATTGACGACATCTCGGGGCATTTCCACGACACCTACGGTCAGGCGCTGGTCAACACCCTGGCCAGCCTGGAAATGGGTGTGTGGCAGTTCGACACGTCGGTGGCGGGCCTGGGCGGCTGCCCTTATGCCAAAGGCGCGACCGGCAACGTGGCCAGCGAAGACGTCGTTTATTTACTCCATGGCCTGGGCATAGACACCGGCATCGACCTGGACAAGCTGATCGACGCCGGCCAGTTCATCAGCGATTTTCTCGGCCGGAAATCCGGCTCGCGCGCCGGCACAGCTTTGCTGAACAAGCGGGCGGCTTCATGAGGTGCAGCGCCGAGATTCTGGCCTTGCCCGAAGGCGTGCAGCGCGTGGCCGCAGTGCTGCGGGCCGGCGGACATTCGCATGCCCCGGTGATGCTCAATGACGCCGCCCGAACCGCGCAACAGGCCGCCGATGCGCTGGGCGTGTCGGTCGGCCAGATTGCCAAGAGCATCGTGTTTCGCCGCAAGCTCGACGATGCCGCCGTGCTGGTAGTGACGTCCGGCGACCAGCGCGTGGACGAGAAAAAGGTCGAGGCGCTGGTCTGTGCTGGCAAGCGGCTGGGGCGGGCCGATGCCGCGTTCGTCAAGGCGAAGACCGGCTTTTCGATTGGCGGCGTGGCGCCGCTCGCCCATGCAGGACCGGTGCTGGTGCTGATCGACCGGTCACTGTTCCGGTTTGACGAGCTCTGGACCGCTGCCGGCCATCCGCACGCCGTGTTCCTGCTGTCGCCAGCAGAACTTGTGCGCCTGACGCACGCCGTGGTGGCCGACCTGGCCGTCGACCAGGACGTGGAAAAGGAATCCTTCGACCATGCCATTGCCCTGGTCACGCTGCGCGCACAAATGGTGGAGGACGGCGCCGATGTTCCGTCGCCGTGCATCTCGATTTGCCGCATGAATGCCACGACAGCACTGTGCGAAGGCTGCTTTCGCACGCGCGACGAAATCGCCGACTGGAGCGGCGCGGACGACGCCGGCAAGCGCGCTGTCTGGCAAACGATTGGCCAGCGCATTCAGGCTTTGCAACCTTGACGAAGCCGTCCCAACACGAATAGCCGAGCCGGCCCTTCCTGCGTTGGACAGGCCCATTCCCAATGTAAAAGGTGTTAATAGGTGTTTTCCCCGAATGCCTAGGGGTTAGCCCGGAACCCTGCTTTTTTATCAGTTAGCTGTAAGGAATCAACGCGACATTGAATTTTCACTGACCGGCGATGGCCAGGATCGGTGTTCGTTCAGTGGCTTGCGCCGCTGGTTTCGTGCCTAAAAAAGGGGGATTTGATGAAGGAAGACTTAAGCAGTCAAGCCTATTGGAAAGCCACGCTGGCCCTGTTGACCAAGATTTTGATCATCTGGTTTCTGGTCTCGTTCGGTGCCGGTATCTTGTTTGTCGACTGGTTCAACAAGATTAATCTGGGCGGTTATCCGCTGGGCTTCTGGTTTGCCCAGCAAGGCTCCATCTACATCTTCATCGTGCTGATTTTTTATTACGCCAAGAAGATGAACGACCTCGACCGTCAGTTCGACGTGCACGAAGACTGAAGGCATCAACATGGAACTTCAAACCACTATTTATCTTTTTGTCGGCCTGAGCTTTGCGCTCTACATCGGCATTGCCGTCTGGGCGCGGGCCGGCTCGACCAGCGAGTTCTATGCGGCGGGCGGAAACGTCCACCCGGTAACCAATGGAATGGCCACCGCTGCCGACTGGATGAGCGCCGCATCGTTCATTTCCATGGCGGGCCTGATCTCCAACATGGGTTACGGCGGCGGACTTTTCCTGATGGGCTGGACCGGCGGTTATGTGCTGCTGGCCATGCTGCTGGCGCCTTACCTGCGCAAGTTCGGCAAGTTCACCGTGCCGCAGTTCATCGGGGACCGCTTCTACTCCAAGAGCGCCAGCACCGTGGCCGTGGTGTGCCTGCTCATCGCCTCGCTGACCTACATGATCGGACAGATGACCGGCGTGGGGGTGGCGTTCTCGCGCTTTCTGGGCGTGTCCAGTGAAGTGGGCATTTATGTCGGCATGGCAATTGTCTTTGCCTACGCCGTGTTTGGCGGCATGAAGGGCATCACCTACACCCAGGTGGCGCAGTACATCGTGCTGATCCTGGCCTACACGGTGCCTGCTGTCTTCATCTCGCTGCAACTGACCGGCAATGCACTTCCACAGCTGGGGCTCGGCGCAAACTACGAGGGGACGGATGTGTCCCTGCTGTCCAAGCTGGATTCGGTGGTGACCGACCTGGGCTTTGGCCAGTACACCACCACAACGGCCGGCAGCACGCTGAACATGTTCATGTACACGCTGTCGCTGATGATTGGAACGGCTGGCTTGCCCCACGTCATCATGAGATTCTTTACCGTTCCCACGGTCAAGGATGCCCGCAGTTCTGCCGGCTGGGCGCTGGTGTTCATCGCCATTCTCTACACCACGGCACCCGCCGTGGCGGCCATGGCCAAGCTGAACCTGCATGCGACGGTGAACACGGCTGTGAAGTCGGGCGGTGACCTGTATGCCCCTGACGCCAGCATCCTGAACGAGGCACGCCCCGACTGGATGAAGCGCTGGGAAAAAACCGGTCTCCTGAAATTCGAAGACAAGAACGGCGATGGCCGCATCCAGTACTACAACGACAAGAGCCAGAACGCAGCGGCGACCGCCAAGGCTGCAGCTGCCGGCTGGAAGGGCAACGAGCTGACGGTCAACCCCGACATCATCGTGCTGGCCAATCCTGAAATTGCGTTGTTGCCGAACTGGGTGATCGCGCTGGTGGCGGCGGGTGGCCTGGCGGCTGCACTGTCGACGGCAGCCGGCTTGCTGATGGCGATTTCGTCGGCGGTGTCGCATGACCTGGTGAAGAACATCTTCATGCCCCAGATCAGCGAGAAGGGCGAGTTGATGGCCGGCAAGGTGTCGATGGCCGTGGCGATCGTGGTGGCCGGTTACCTGGGTCTCAACCCGCCCGGCTTTGCTGCAGGCACGGTGGCGCTGGCCTTCGGTATTGCCGCCAGCACGCTGTTTCCGGCCATCATGATGGGCATCTTCAGCAGGAAGATGAACAAGGAAGGCGCCATTGCCGGCATGCTGGCGGGCCTCTTCATCACGCTGTTCTATGTGTTTGCGCACAAGGGCATCTTCTTCATCAGGGGACCCGACTTCCTGCCGATGATCGGCGGCGCCAACAGTTTCTTTGGCATCACGCCGGAAGCCTTTGGAGCGGTCGGCGCCGCGGTGAATTTCATGGTGGCCTACCTGGTGGACAAGGTGACCAAAGAGCCGCCCGCGCACATTCAGGCGATGGTCGAAGCGGTGCGTATTCCGCGCGGCTCCAAATTGGTCACTGGCAGCCATTGAGTTTGGTTCGCCACGATCCAACGCGAATCCCTTGGCCCGTTCAGGCGGGCAGGGCATGACAATGAAGGCCCTGCTGGCGACGCTGGCGGGGCCTTTTTTTCCAATTCAACCGATTCGGCGCCGCAGGCTGCGGCGCCGGTTTCAGGGAGTGTTTCATGGTGTTTGATTTCAGCGTGGCCTTGACCTGGATTCTTTTCCTGGCGCTGTTCCCGATGGCGTTTTTCTGGCTGCGCCGGGTCTGGCGCATTCTGCTCAAGCGTGATTTTTCGGAGGTCGCGCTCAAGCGTGGCCAGTCGCCGCCCCATCCGGAAAAGTTTGCGCCCTACGAGATGGCGGTCAACCTGGTCGCCGGCACCGTCGTGGTCGTCGTCATCGTCGCCGTGCTGCTCGGACAACTGGACTACGCCACCTGGTCGGCCATTGCCGGCAGTACCATCTGGTGCAAGTTTTTTGTTGACTTCGCGCTGTCCCGCCATGCCCATGCGGGCGTCGCCAAGCCCAGCACCAAAAGCTGATCTGCATCAACCCGGCCATCGGAACAGGGAGACGCAGGTGTTCAAAGGACTGGGTGCGCAACGGCTGCTGGCATTTTTTGTGGGTGGCTGGCTGTTGTTCAACTTTCCCTTGCTGGGCTTGTGGGACCGGGACGCCACGCTGTGGGGCATTCCGCTGTTCCCTGCCGCGCTGTTCATTCTCTGGGCGCTGCTGATCGCCGTGCTGGCCTGGCAGATGGAGCGGCCGGGGCAGACGCCTCAGGACGAGTAGGCATGCTGTCACCCGTCTGGGTCATTGGCGCGTCGCTGGCCTACCTGCTGCTGCTGTTCGGGGTGGCCTGGTACGGCGACAAGCGGGCGGCCCAGGGGCGCTCGATCATTGCCAACCCCTGGACCTACGCGCTGTCCCTGGGCGTGTACTGCACCGCCTGGACCTACTTTGGCAGCGTCGGCCGGGCCGCGTCGGGCGGCGTGTGGTTCCTGCCGATCTACCTCGGGCCGACGCTGGCCATGGTGCTGGGCTGGATGGTGCTGCGCAAGATGATCCGCATCGCCAAAACCTTGCGCATCACGTCGATTGCCGACTTCATTGGCAGCCGTTACGGCAAAAGTCCCCTGCTGGCCGGGCTGGTCACGTTCATTGCCGTGGTCGGCATCGTTCCCTACATTGCCCTTCAGCTCAAGGCCGTGTCGGCTGGGTATGGGCTGATGACAGCCCCTGCCGGCGCCTCTGCGCCGGGGTCAGTGCCCTGGATGCAGGACAGCGCTTTTTATGTTGCGCTGGTGCTGGCTGGCTTCACCATGGTGTTTGGTGCCCGGCACCTGGACGCCACGGAGCGGCACGAGGGTATGGTGGCGGCGATTGCTTTCGAGTCGGTGGTCAAGCTGGTGGCCTTTCTGGCGGTGGGCCTGTTCGTGGTGTATGGCCTGTTCGACGGCCTGGCCGACCTGTTTGCCCGCGCCCATGCTGTTCCGGCGCTGCAAAGCCTGGTGCGGCTGGAGCAGGGTGCCGAGTTTGCCTGGACGCAATGGTTTGCGCTGATCTTGCTGTCGATGCTGTCGGTGCTGTTCCTGCCGCGTCAGTTTCAGGTGATGGTGGTGGAAAACGTGCGCGAAAGCCACCTGCGCCGTGCGGTCTGGGTGTTTCCGCTCTACCTGCTGCTGATCAACCTGTTTGTGCTGCCGATCGCGCTGGGCGGGCTGCTGTACTTTGGCGCCAGCCCGATGAACCCCGAAAACTTCGTGCTGTCGCTGCCGCTGGCGGCCGGCCAGCATGTGCTGGCGCTGCTCGCGTTCATCGGCGGTCTGTCGGCCGCCACCGGCATGGTGATTGTCGAGACGATTGCAGTGTCCACCATGGTCAGCAACGAGCTGGTGTTGCCGTTGCTGCTGCGCTCGCGGCACTTTCACGGCGGCGCCGGGCGCGACCTGAGCCGCTTGTTGCTGGGCATCCGGCGCGCCGCCATCCTGGGCGTGCTGGTGCTGGGCTATGTGTATTTTCACCTGGCCGGCGAGGCCTATGCGCTGGTCAGCATCGGCCTGATCAGCTTTGCCGCCGTGGCCCAGTTCGCGCCGGCGGTGCTGGGCGGGCTGTACTGGAAGGGCGGCACCCGGCTGGGCGCGCTGGCCGGCTTGCTGGCCGGTTTCCTGATGTGGGTGTACACGCTGATGCTGCCGTCGATTGCCAAATCAGGCTGGCTTTTCGGCACCGACTTCCTGACACTGGGGCCCTGGGGCATCACGCTGCTGCGGCCCGAGCAGCTGCTCGGCCTGCAGGGCCTGGACGGGCTCACGCATGCGCTGTTCTGGAGCCTGCTGGTCAACGTCGGCGCCTATGTCGGCCTGTCGCTGTGGCGCGCGCCGTCGGGGCAGGAAGCCAGCCAGGCGCTGCTGTTTGTCGATGTGTTCCACCGCACGGCGGCGTCCAGCCCGGTGTTCTGGCGCGGCCAGGCCAATGTGCCCGATTTGCTGCGCCTGTGCGAGCGCTTCATGGGCGCGGCCAAGGCCAGGTCCTTGTTCGCGTCTTATGCGCACCAGCTAGGCGTGCGCCGGGTCGATGACATCCCGCCCGATGCCCGGCTGGTGCAGTTTGTCG
>JBBSRS010000030.1:0-12532 GCA_038242795.1 Burkholderiales bacterium | reverse complement strand
TGCTTTGCGGGGTGTTCCCCCGGTGGGTTGGTTAAAAGCTAGACTGGTCCACCATTCAACTTGTTCCTGCCGCATGCCGCTTTCCGTTTCCAGTGCAACCCGTCCAGCCAGTGTGTCGTGTGATGTTCAATGGGCGGGCGAAACGGTGCAGTTGTTGCCCGACCGCGCGCTTTTCTGGCCGGCGGAGCAAACGCTGTTCATTGCCGACCTGCATATTGGCAAAGCAGCCACTTACCGTGCACTCGGCCAGCCGGTGCCGGGCGGCACGACAGCAGAAAATCTGTCGCGATTGACAGCGCAGATCACCCGGCATGCGCCACAGCGAATCATTTTTTTGGGCGATTTTTTGCATGCGGCGGCGGCACGAACCCCGGCCATCCTGCAGGCGCTCGCCGCGTGGCGCCTTCGCCATGCAGAGGTGTCAATGACCCTGGTGCGTGGCAACCATGACAGCCGTGCCGGCGATCCGCCGGCGCATTTGCAGATCGAGGTGGTGGACGAGCCTTTTTTATGGGGGCCGTTCGCTTGCTGCCACCATCCGCAATTTCATGCCACCCATTTTGTGCTGGCGGGCCATGTCCATCCGGTTTGCCGGCTGTCGGGCCGGGGCCGTGACAGCCTGCGCCTGCCTTGCTTTCTGGCGCAGGCAGGGCAGGCGATATTGCCAGCATTCGGCGAATTCACCGGCGGCTGGATGGTCAACGGCCAGCCGGGCCTGCAGGTGTACCCGGTCGGCGGCGCGCGGGTTTGGCGCTTGCCTTAGAGAAGTTTAGAGGACGCACCCAATAACGTTCATGACGATTTAGCCCTGCAGCGCAATGACCACGGGACTCTACCGCTATTGAAATAGCGTCGCGGACCGCATCAGTGACCAAAGCCGGTTGCGTTAAAAAAGGAGGACTGCGCGGGCGACCTGCGTGTCATGGACAAGGTGTGACAACCAGTTCGCCGCCGCCCCGCATGGATGCCGCTGAAGTGGCTAAAGCAGTATCGGGCTGTCTGGCAACTCGTTTGCATTGGGCATCCCGTCTGCCAAGGCATCTGCCGCAAAGTGCTGCACCAGCACGGCCGAGGTTTCGGCCATGGCCTCGGTCAGGCCGTCTTCGTAACGGCCTGCCTTGAAGGCGACGGACATGTGCGCCACCATGCCTTGCCACTGCGCGGCGCTGACGTGTTGCGACAGTCCCCGGTCGGCAACGATTTCAATGGCATTTTCGGCCAGCAACAGGTAAATCAGCACGCCGTTGTTGTGCTCGGTGTCCCAGACCCGCAGTTTCCCGAACAGGGTCACGGCCCGCTGCCGGACCAGCTCGGCCATCGGGGTGTCCGCATTCAGTCGCCAGAGGTAACTCATGGGCAGCGAGGACTCGACGCAGATGCGTATCTGGCCGTTGTGGCGCTGTTCGCTGGCGCCCACGCGTTCGGCCAGGCGATGCAGCATGTCGGGCGGACTCGCGCGCCGGGTGTCGGAAACATCGAGCCAGAGGTGCTTGAGCAGCAGGGTGAGCTTGTTCATCAGTCGTCTGCCCCTTACCAGCTGCCCGAGGCGCCGCCGCCGCCGAAATTCCCGCCGCCGCCACTGCTGAAGCCGCCACCGCCACGGCTGCCGCCCCCGAATCCGCCGCCGCCGAACCCCCCCCCGCCAACGCCTCCGCCGTAGCCTGAAGACCGGCCGCCCATTCCCCCCATGCCGCCGCCAAGTCCTGAAATGAGCGCAAACACCATGCCCGCCAGCGCCGCGACGCCGCCCACGATCAGGCTGCTGGTGAACAGCCAGGCCAGCACGCCGACGGCGCCGCCGGTGGCCACCGAGCCCAGCTTGCGGCCCAGCACACTCGACAGAATCCGGCCCCCGATGGGCACGGCAAAAAACAGGAACACGGCCAGCGTCGTCCAGTCGAATCCACCACCACTGCCGCGGCGGGCGGCACTGCCCTGTTGCGGTGCTGGCAGGTTTTCGCCGGTGATGCGCGCCATGATCTGGTCAGCCGCCGCGTCCAGGCCGCCGGCAAAGTCGCCTTGCTTGAAGCGCGGCGTGAGGGCGGTTTCGATGATCTGGCTGGCCGCCAGGTCGGGAATCGCGCCTTCGAGCGCCTTGGTGGTTTCGATGCGCACCGTGCGGTCGTTCTTGGCGACCACCAACAGCAAGCCGTCGCCGATGCTCTTGCGGCCGATTTTCCAGCT
This sequence comes from Burkholderiales bacterium, assembly GCA_038242795.1. GTDB lineage: Bacteria > Pseudomonadota > Gammaproteobacteria > Burkholderiales > Burkholderiaceae_C > Polaromonas. The sequence goes on along the minus strand of JBBSRS010000030.1, from coordinate 10,348 downwards.
GTCGCCAATGCGCTGCGCGTAGGCGGCGATGTCCTCGGGCTGGGTGGTGGGGACCATCAGCATCACCACCTGCGCGCCGCGCGACTGCTCGAAAGCGGTCAGCTTGGCTTCGAGCGCCGCCTTTTGCGCCGCTGTCAGGGTGCCGGTGCCGTCCATCACATGCGCCGTCAATGGCGGAACGGGCTGCACGCCACCCTGCGCCCAGGCGGTGAGGCTGGCCAAGGGTAGCCACACTGCCAGTAACAGTGCCTGCAAAAGGAAACGCATGCGCATGGATTGCCGTTGCCGCTTATTTCTTGTTGAAATCGACCACGGGCGGTGTCGATATCTGCGCTTCATTGGCCACGGCAAAGCTGGGCTTGACCTTGTAGCCGAAAACCATGGCGGTCAGGTTGTTCGGAAAGCTGCGCGTCAGCACGTTGTATTCCTGCACCGTCTGGATGTAGCGGTTGCGCGCCACGGTGATGCGGTTTTCGGTGCCTTCAAGCTGCACCCGCAGGTCGCGAAAACCCTGGTTGGCTTTCAGGTCGGGGTAGCGTTCGCTGACCACCATCAGCCGGCTCAGGGCGCTGCCCAGTTCGCCCTGCGCCGCCTGGAATTTGGCGAAGGCGGCCGGGTCGTTCAGTGTCTCGGGCGTGACCTGGATCGACGTGGCCTTGGCGCGCGCCTCGATCACCTTGGTCAGTGTGTCCTGCTCGAAGGCTGCTTCGCCCTTGACCGTGGCGACGATGTTGGGCACCAGGTCGGCGCGGCGCTGGTACTGGTTCAGCACCTCGGACCAGGCCGACTTGGTCTGCTCGTCCAGGTTCTGGAACTGGTTGTAGCCGCAACCCGAGAGCAACAGGCTCAACACGGCGGCCAAAGACAGGCTGAGTAAACGCGGAAAACGCAATAGCATGGGAAGTCCTCCAAAATTCAAGCTGCAACACTACCATAGCCCGATGGGGTTCCTCCAGTTTTTGCCGGACAGGCGCACAATTCCGCATCGGGCTCCTTGCGTCCCTCCTTCGACTGATTCGATTGTTCTCATGCGAAAACCCAAAGCACTCCCGGTCAGCACCGGCAACTCCGACGACACCGAAGTGGCGTTTTACGACGCGCTTCAGCAGGGCGACATCGAAAAGCTGATGGCCTGCTGGGGCGATGAGGACGAAATGGTGTGCGTGCACCCGGGCGGCTCCCGGCTGGTCGGCGCCGGCGCCATCCGCAGCGCGTTCGACGCCATGTTTGCCAACGGCTCCCTGCGCGTGCAGCCGCTCAAGGTGCGCCGGGTGCAGGCGCTGGGCGCCAGCGTGCACAGCGTGCTCGAACGCATCGAAGTGCTGACCGAAGAGGGCCCTCGCCACGCCTATGTCCTGGCCACCAACGTGTACTTTCTGACGGCCCAAGGCTGGCGCATGGTGGCGCACCATGCCAGCCCCGGCAGTCTGAACGATTTGCAGGAAGTGTCCGAATCGCCCGTGCTGCTTCACTGACCGGTGGGCGTGGACATGGACTACGGCGCGCCCTGGTGGCTGCTCAGCGGGAACATGCAGACCATCTGGGCGGCCCTGCGCGCCCGTCGCTTTGCCGGGCTGGCGCCCGTGTTCCAGCGCGAACGCTGGGCCACGCCGGACGGCGACTTTGTCGATGTAGACTGGCTGGATCACGCCCCCACCCTCCCCATTGCGTGTGGTTCGCTGCCCCCCGGGGGGGCGCTGCGCCTGTGGCCCGGCGAAGCCGGTTCCACAGCCCCTGCTGGTGGGTGGACAGCCCCCACGCTCCCCGAGGGGGCTGCCCCGCCTGCGGTCTCGCAAAGCCAGTCCCGCGGCCGGAACTTGGCTGATGCGGAGGCACATCCGTTGCCATGGGCAGCGCCGCTGCTGGTGCTGTTTCACGGCCTGGAAGGCTCGTCGTCCAGCCACTATGCGCAGGCCTTTGCCGACGTGGCCGGCCGCCGGGGCTGGGCCTTTGCCGTGCCGCATTTTCGCGGCTGCTCGGGCGAGCTGAACCTGGCGCCGCGCGCCTACCACTCGGGCGATTTTGCCGAGATTGACTGGATGCTCCGGCGTTTTGCCGACCGGCACCACGGGCCGGTGCTGGCAGTGGGTGTGTCGCTGGGCGGCAATGCGCTGATGCGCTGGGCCGGCGAGATGGGCCGGGACGCCCGCAAAGTGGTGGCGGCCATCGCCTCGGTCAGTGCGCCACTGGACCTGGCCGCCAGCGGCCACGCCATCGGGCGGGGCTTCAACCGGCAGGTCTATACCCGCATGTTCCTCAAGAGCATGCGGCCAAAAGCCCTGCAAAAGCTGGCCCAGCATCCCGGCCTCTTCGACCGCACGGCGCTGCTGGCGGCCCGCGACCTGCATGCGTTTGACCATATCTTCACGGGCCCGGTGCATGGGTTCAAAGGCGTGGACGACTACTGGGCGCGTGCCTCGGCCAAGCCGCATCTGCGACAGATTGCCGTTCCCGCGCTGGCGCTGAATGCCTTGAACGACCCGTTCATCCCGGTCGGCAGCCTGCCCCGGCGCGCCGATGTCAGTCCCGACGTGACCCTTTGGCAACCGGCGCAGGGCGGGCATGTCGGCTTTCCGTCGTCCAGTTTCCCGGCGCATGTGCGTGCCATGCCCGAGGCTGTGGTGGACTTTCTGGCCACACAGCTTGAGGCCGCCGTATCACCCTGAAATGCCGGGGGATGGCAAAGCAGCGCAGAATGAGGCTATGGATGACATGGTTCGACAAGCGATTGCCAAGTGGCCCAACGTTCCCGACTGCTACGGCTGGCTCGGGCTGGATGCGCGTGGCAACTGGTACATGCGCGACGACCAGGCACAGGCTGCCGGGCCGTTCGCACCGGAAAAAAAGGGCGACAGCCACGCGGCCAGCAAAGGCTCGCTGCTGCAGCACGAAAAGCTGATCGACTTCATCCAGCGCAACTACGAAAGCGACGCCAGCGGCCGCTGGTTTTTCCAGAACGGGCCGCAACGCGTGTACGTGGAGCTTGAGGCCACGCCCTTCATCTGGCGGGTGAACCCGGCGCCGGTGTTTGGCGTGACCGCGCACACCGGCCAGGCCGCGCGCGTCCAGCGCTGCGTGCTGGATGAGCAGGGCCGGCTTTACCTGGAAACCGATCTCGGCTTTGGCCTGGTTCACACCCAGGACATGACGCATGCCGCCGATGCGGTGGTTCAGGGCTTGTGGGTGCCGCAGGAACTGGACACCAGTGCCTTGCCGGCACGGTTTGGCTATGTCTGCAGTCCGCAGGCCATGCAAAAAGAATAGCAATCGCGATGCTGCTGCCAGCATGAACAGCCATTTTCATTGAATTTTGACGAAAAAAAGCCGGTCAGTGACCGGCTTTTTTGTGGCCTCAGGGTGCGCGCTTATTTGGCAGCGTTCACCATGTAAACCACCGCTGAATGGATGTCGCCGTCAGAGGCGGCAGAACCACCCTTGGGGGGCATTGCGCCCTTGCCCTTGATGACGCTGATGGTCAGGGCGTCAATGCCGGTCTGGATGCGCGGAGCCCAGGCGGCCTTGTCGCCAAACTTGGGTGCACCGGCCACGCCGGCGGCATGGCACGCCACGCAAGCCTGTTTGTACAGCGCTTCCCCGGCGCCCGAATCGGCGGCTGCCACCTGGACAGGGGCGGCTGGCGCCGCAGCAGGCGCTGCCGACGGGGCAGGTGCAGCTGCGGCGGCCGCGACAGGTGCCGCCGGCATGGCCGGAGCCGCCGCTGCAGCGGGCGCCTCTGCAGCACCTGCTGCAGGCGCAACAGGCTCGGCAAACTTGCCGCCGGCAGCGGCCGTCATGTAAACCACGGCGCGGCCAATTTCAACATCCTGATAATCGCCGCCGCCCTGTGCTGCCATGGCGCCTTTGCCCTTGAGGGCTGAATTCAGCAGCGCATCGTAGCCGGTCGCAATGCGGGGCGCCCAGGCTGCGGCATCGCCGAATTTGGGCGCACCTGCGACGCCCGCTGCATGGCAGGCTACACATTGGGCTTTGTAGACTTCTTCGCCTGCGCGAAGGGGCCGGTTGGCATCGCGGATTTCGACCATGCCGACTTTCTGGATGCGCTCGGCGATGGCGCGACCGCCATCGTCGGCACCGGCCATGGGTTTGTTGGCCGAGGTGACGTAATAAACCAGGCCAATAATGGCAAAAACTGGAACAACAAAAGAGAAAAAAACCGCGGCCAGCAACTGCTTGGGGGTTTTGATCGGGCCCGAGTGGGCTTCTTCATGGACCGTGGTGTGATCGTTTGCGCTCATGGCGTCCTCAAAAAAACAGAAAGTCTGGGACTGTTGCGGGCTGCTTCAGTAGGCTCGCATTATAGCGGGGGCCATGGAAATCCCGATGCGACGCGGAGCGGCTGATAGAATCCATGGTTGTGCCCGGTTTTCCTGGCACCAGCAAAACCATTTCGTCGCTTGAGTTTCCGGATTTTGGCGAACGATAGGTTTTCCAGCGTTGCGGCTGTAGCTCAGTGGATAGAGTATTGGCCTCCGAAGCCAAGGGTCGTGGGTTCGATCCCCGCCAGCCGCACCATTTTGAACACCCGGAAACTCTTGTGTTTCCTTGCCATCACGCCAACCTCTGTGGTTGGCGTTTTTGTTTCTGATGGCCGTGTCTGCGTGAAACCAGCTGTTTGCGGATAAGCTTCGAGTCCATCGCCATGAAACTCTACAACTATTTCCGCAGCGGTACCTCGCATCGCCTGCGCATTGCGCTCAACCTCAAAGGACTGCAGGCGCAGTATGTGGCGGTTGATCTGCGCACAGAGCAGCACCTGACCGATGAATTCAAGGCGCTCAACCCGCAGGGTCTGGTGCCGGCGCTGGAATGGGAGGGCAAGGTGCTGATCCAGTCGCCCGCCATCATCGAGTGGCTTGAGGAAACACACCCCGCGCCCGCGTTGCTGCCTTCCGATGTGCCAGCGCGCGTCCATGTGCGCGCGCTGGCTGCGCTGGTAGGTTGCGACATCCACCCGATCAACAACCGCCGCGTTTTGGAGTACCTGCGCAAGCAATTTGGCGCCGACGAGGGCGCGGTCAATGCCTGGTGCGCCACCTGGATCAGCGACGGCTTCGATGCCTTCGAAGCATTGCTGGCTGCCGACAACCAGCGGGGAGACTTTTGCTTTGGCCACGCCCCCACGCTGGCGGACGTTTACCTCATCCCGCAGGTGGAGAGTTCGCGGCGTTTCAAGGTTGACCTGTCGAAATGGCCTCTTATCAGCGCGGTCGATGCGGCCTGCGCCAAGCTGGACGCCTTTCGCCTGGCAGCACCGGTGCTGCAGCCCGACGCGACCTGATCCCGGCATGTGGCCGCTGGCTGAAGCGTCTTTTCTGAACAAACCGGTTTAGTCTCTACAACGCCTTGAAGGCAGGCAGCGGCTGCGATGGCGTGCTGCCCCCGGTGGCCCCATAGCATTGCAAATAATTTGGCAACACGATCCATGTGAAGGTGCTGGCAGATCCGCAGCCGGGCGCTCAAAGGGGGCTGACCACCCCACGGCCTGAAAAATGGCCTTGGGCGTTTTCCAGGAAGCGGTTGAAGGACGCTTGCGTTGCTTCGGGCGACCAGCCCGCCAGGTGGGGGGTGAGGATCACGTTGTCCAGCCCGATGAGCGCCTCGGGGCGGCCCGGCTCGCTCTCGTAAACGTCCAGGCCGGCGCCGGCAATCCGGCCATCGCGCAGGGCCGTTGCCAGCGCTTCGGTATTGACCACGCTGCCCCGGCCAATGTTCACCAGAAAGCCTTGCGGACCCAGTGCATCAAGTACCCGGGCATTGACGAGATGCCGGGTGGCTTCACCGCCCGGGGCGGCGCACACCAGCACATCGCACCATTGCGCCAGCCCCTCCAGACTGTCGAAATGGCGATGCGCAACACCTGCTCTGGGGCGGCGGTTGTGGTAGCCAATGGGCATGTCGAAAGCGGCTGCGCGCCTGGCGATCTTCTGTCCGATGGTGCCCAGGCCGAGGATGCCGATGCGCTTGCCGGAGACGTTGGGCGGCTGGGGAATGGCCAGCCGCCATACGCCTTCGCGGCACAGGCGGTCGAGTTGCCGGAAGTTGCGCATGGCCGCGATGACCAGGCCGAACGCATGGTCGGCAACACAGTTGTCGTTGGTGCCCTGGCCATTGGCCACGGCGATGCCGCGTGCCCGCGCCGTTTCAAGATCGACCCGTTCGTAACCGGCGCCCATGCAGCAGATGAGTTCGAGCGCCGGCATGGCGGCCATTTCCTGCGCCGTCAGACCGAGGACGCCAATCGTCAGCACGGCACGAAACTTGGCGCCGTGCGTGGCGATGGCTGCGGCGCGTTCGCCGTCGGTTGGCGCGTAAATCAGGTCGTAAAGTTCGGCCAGAACCGCCTGGTGTTCACGTGAATGCGTGTTGAGCACCAGCAAGGAAATTTTGTCGGACATGCGCGTGAAACTCCTGAAAATGATTTGTGATGCCGTCAGTTTGGCATGTCGTTGAACCGGGCTGACCACCTTGGACGGGAGCCATCCTTGCGTTGGAAAGAACCCAGACACCACAAATTTCGGAAGACTGAGCGGACTGCTTGACCAAAAAATAACCGAAGGGTGTCGGTTGACGACGCATTTTGGCGTTTCAATGCAAACGCGTAAGATGAAACGTCACATTACCGATCAACTTTTGAGGGGGCCACGCCATGAACAACCATGTCTACAAGCAACTGGAACTGACCGGCTCTTCCGGCGTCAGCATCGAAGACGCTGTGAGCACCGCCATTGCCAAGGCGCACGAGACGGTGCGCAATATCCAGTGGTTCACCGTCACCGAAACCCGGGGCCATGTGGTCGATGGCAAGGTGGCGCACTGGCAGGTTTCCCTGAAAATTGGTTTCACGCTCGACTGATGGTTCGCCAACCCTGGAGCTTGTTATGTACCAACGAATCCTGCTGGCTTATGACGGCTCTGCTTCCGGACAGCAGGCTTTGCTCGAATGCCATGAAATTGCGCAATGGAGCGGCTCGGAGCTGGCGCTGATTGCCGTCATGCCGCTGCCGTTGAACAACCTCGGACTGGAGGGCAGCATTTACGACGAATCGCTGCAGGACAGCGAGAAGGAACGCTACCAAGCCATTCTTGACACCGGTCTGCACAAACTGGGGGATGCAGGCCTGAAAGCAGTCGGACACGTCGTGACCGGAGATGCGGTGAGTGAAATTACCCTGTATGCCCGCCAGATCAAGGCTGACCTGATCGTGGTCGGCCACAAGCATCTCGACGGATGGGCGGCGCGCTGGTGGCGCGGCTCTGTTTCCAAGGCACTGATTGAACAGTCGCCCTGTAGCGTGCTGGTGGTCATCACGCCGTGAAGTTGTTGCAGCGGTGTGCGACACCGTGCCAGTGAGCGCAGCACGATGGTGGAAACACCCGAAAGGGTTATGCACAGCGTGTCCATCCGCCGCAGGATGCAGCGCATGGTGCCCGTTTCCATCGGTTCATCGGTCAGCGCCAAACCCCCCTGGCTTTCGATCGCAGCGTCAAAGGTGGAAAACAATGCTTTGCTACCGAACAAGGCGCTGAGTTGAAACGCTGCCCGTGCGCCCAGGGCATGTCCGACGCTAAAAAGAATTCATTCAGGCAATGGCGGCGAATGGCAGGCAGAATGCCTGTCCTGCTGACTGACCAACCCAATGAATTTGATGCTTTGCCTTGACACCGCCGCTTACTGGGCTTTCCGGCTGGCGGGGTATGCGCTGCTCAATCTGGGCGAAGATGCCGCGCTGATCGCCTTGGTGTTCTGTTGACCCCAAACGCAGCCCGAAGGGCTTCGGACTGCGAAAAGGCCTGGACTGTGCCAGGCCTGCGCTCATCAGGCTTTTTTGGCCCAGGCGCTGCACCATGCCTTGGCGCCAACCTGCTTGCCGGCAAACAGCGGACAGCCACCCGCCGCATCGGTAGGCTTGCCCTGGTACAGCGCGCAGTTGGCGCAGTTCTGTTCGTTGGCGTGTTTTGGGAACTTCGCCTTGTCCACTTTGGTGGTGTCGGATTTATAACCCAGGGCAACTGCCTGCGGGTCGGTTTCCTGGACCATTGGTGCTGCGGCTTGCGCCAGAACCATGCGGGAAGAAGCAAGCAAGCCTGCGCCCGCAATGGAGTGAATGACAAAGGTTCTGCGATTTGGTTTCATGTGGGTTCTCGATTTTATTGAATTCAACCTGAACGGATGCGGTGGAATGTGAGTCTCCGCATTGTCAAGGCACCGGTCAGGCAGCACAGGCTCCTTCAGGCAATGGAGCCAATACCACAAGATCACGCCCTGTTCTGGTTTCGTTGCCAATATAGGCAAAATCAAGTTTACAGCCAAGCCATCAGAGTTGTCTGAAAAGCATCGTGTTCCCATGATCCAGCGCAATAGGTCAACGTCAACTTTCGCCTGTTTGGCGAATACGGTTTATTTTTTGTAATTTCGATTGAAATTTAGTTTTTGAATTGCTATTGAATAAATAGCAAACTATTCAATTGGGTGAAGCGAAAATAAACAATTTTCTTGAAATTTTAATTTGCAGCTGAAAATGGCGTCCGCCCTTTGGTGTCTAACGCTGAGGCCACGAAAGCCCTGACTGGAAACTGCCATTGTTGTGGAAATAGCGACAGGGCCAGTATTGTCATCTTCAAGTAAGGCTATGCTTGATGACCTTTTTGGCCGCACGCGATATCGCCCTGGAAATGCATCTGTTCCTCACCGCGACTAAGCGCCAGGTCATTTCTTCACGTTAACAAGGCCTTACACCATGAAGAGACAATTTCTACGCACCGTTCCCGTACTGCTCGCCTTGTCACTGTCGCCCATGTTTGCAGCCGCACAGGCTGCCTGGCCTGCAAAGACAATCACCCTGGTTTCCCCTTATGCCCCGGGTGGCACCACCGACGTGCTGGCACGGTTGCTCGCTTCCAAACTGCAGGGCGTGCTTGGGCAGACTGTGATCGTCGAGAACAAGGGCGGCGCTGGTGGCAACATCGGCACAGACTATGTGGCCAAGTCCAAGCCCGATGGCTACACGTTTTTGCTGGCCGCCAGTGGCCCGCTGGTGATTGCGCCATCGCTGTATCCAAAACTGCCCTACCAGCCAAACACCGACTTCACCGCAGTGGCGCCTGTTGCCAGTGCCGCGTTCGTGATTGCCGTCAACCCCAAATCGGGTCTGACAAGCGTCAAGGACATCATCGCCAAGGCCAAGGCGGGCAATCTGGCCTTTGCCTCGGCCGGGTCCGGCACGCCACAGCACATCATCGGGGAAATGTTCAATGTGCAGGCGGGTGTCAAGATTCAGCACATTCCCTACAAGGGGTCCGGTCCGGCGATGAATGACCTGGTCGGTGGCCAGGTTCCCATGTCTTTCGAGAATCCTGTGCCCATCATGCCGCAGGTCAAGGCGGGGAATCTCAACGTGCTGGCGGTGACCAGCGCCAAGCGCTCGGCCGCATTTCCCGACATCCCGACCGTTTCCGAACTGGGACTGAAGGGCTTCGATGCGCAACCCTGGTATGGCGTTCTCGGCCCGGCCGGCATTCCGGTGGAAATTGTAGACCGCATGAACAAGGAAATCCGCACCATTCTGGCTTCGACCGACACCAAGGCGCGTTTGTTTGCACTGGGCGCTGAACCGATGGACATGACACCGCTGGCGTTCAAGAATTTCATTGCAGCGGACACGCAGAAATGGACCCGCGTGGTGAAGGCCTCCGGCGCCACGGTGGACTGAAGGACAGGCACGCGCCATGAGTTCCGACCTGCTTGAGGCCGAGGCATTGCGGCAGGCCTGCGCCGGTCGCGTGGCCACGCCCTGCACCTGCGCGTTGGGCGCTTGTCTTAGCTGGGAGAGCTTCACCGAAGACCGCTGGCCGGCCCAGTCGGTCCAGCGCCTGGGAACCCTGCGCGATCCGGCAGTCGACGAGCCGACCCTGGAAGAATTTCACCCGGACGGCACGCGCTACGGTTCTACGGACGCGCCGCTTGCCCTGGCGTTCTTCCCCTGCAACCGGTGCGATGCCTATGCCTGCAACCGGTGCGGCCGCACCCTGCTGAGGTACACGGAATATGGCGGCTATTATGTCGACCACCGTGTTCGTGAAGTGGTTCCGGAACGGGTGGTCTAGCGCGCACTGGTTTTGGACTGCAGACCATTTTCAAGCATCAAAAAGGCCTCTTGCGCAGGCACGGTCTGCGCAAGATGCTATGTATTAAATAGCATCAATTTATTTGCCGCCGTGTTCGCCATGGTGGCGTGACTGGGCGATCTGGCGCCGGCAGATGTCCAGGCCGCGTTCAGCCGGCCTGCCAGATCACTTTTTGCCCAGGCTTTAACCGCCTCGTACACCG
>JBBSRS010000029.1:0-12560 GCA_038242795.1 Burkholderiales bacterium | reverse complement strand
GACAGCCTGGGATAGCAATAAGCATCTGCAAAGGGTTGCACAAGGACCTGCTGAACCTCAGTCTGGAGTTCAACGCTCAGGCGCTCGTCGGCATCAATGGACAACACCCAGTCACAATTGGCCATCGCCAGGGCACGGTTTTTTTGAACCCCGAACCCCTTCCAGTGGCTGTTGATGGTGACTTCGGCGCCAAGACTTCGGGCCAGCAACACCGTATCGTCGGTGCTGCCAGAATCCAATACGATGATCTGGTCAGCAAACTGAACCGAGCGCAAGCAAGCCTCAATGTTATGGGCTTCATTCTTTGTAATCACAATGACCGACAAGCTCGTCAACAAGTGCCTTTTTAGTGCATTTTCACAGCAATTCAGGGACTTGGGCAGTCAGCTGATGAGTGCAAAGCATAGCAGACGGCCCAACAAATTCGCTTTACGGAAAGGCAAAAGGAATCGCCGATAATGCGGTCAAAACCTCCTTAGCCTCCCACCAAATTTGTTTAAAAATACCATCAACATTCGGCTTGCCGTCATTTGCCTGGCAGCAGCTTCTGTCGGATTGTCGATGGTTCTCATCAGCATTTCAAAGCTTTTGGTGATCGTGCTTGGGGCGGGTTTCCTGATTTTTTCGCGACGTTTTCAGGCATCTGGCCGCCTTCTGAATGGCATGAGCACGCCGACTGCAATCGTTCTGATTCTTGGCGTTTTTGCGCTCAGCCTTTTCTGGACCGTGGCACCTCAGGAGGATGCCCTGGGCTCGCTGGTCAAGTATGGCAAGCTGCTCATGGTCGTGCTTTTGGTGCTCCTCATCCGAAACCGGCGAGAGGCAATTTGGGCCCTGGGCGCATTCGCAATTGCACAAACCTTCCTGCTGGCAAGTTCCTGGATGCTGTTTGCGCACCTGCCTGTGCCCTGGGCGACTTCGCACATGGCGTTGACCGAATATGCCGTTTTTTCAAGCTACCTTGACCAGGGCATCATCAGTTCGGTGTTTGCGGCGCTGTGCTGGCATTTACGCGATCTTGCTCCGGGACGGTTTGGCAGAAAACTGGCGATTTTTTTAGCGTTTGCAGGATTTGCCAACGTTTTTTTTATCCTGATGGGTCGTACCGCGCACGTGGTTTCGGTTGCGCTCATTTCACTTGCCATCATGTGGGAACTTCCAAAAAAGTACCGCCCAGTGATTTTCATGTTGCCGTTTCTCATCGCAGCCGGCCTGTTTTTCGCCTCCGACAAGATTCGCGACAGAATGACCCTGGTTCAAACCGAAGTGTCGGCCTATTCTGCCCAGAAAACCGCCAATACCTCGTCCGGAATACGGCTTGACTTGTGGAATACCGCAGTCCAAGCCATCGGTGAACATCCCTTGTCAGGATCAGGCGTCGGAAGCTGGAGCACCCAGTTCAACCGGCTTCAACATGAAAAAAATCCTGCCCATATCGATATTGCCGGCAACGGCAATCCGCATCAGGAATATCTTCTCTGGGGCGTACAACTCGGCGTTCCAGGCATCCTTCTATTTATGGCCTTGCTGGTTGCGTTTTGGCGAGACTCGTTGAAGCTGCCCAGGCCGTATGCCCGTGCAACACAATCAACCCTTGCTGCATTAACGGTCGCCTGCCTTTTCAACTCGTCTCTGTACGATGCGCAGATCGGCGATTTTTTCTGCATCCTGCTTGGTTTGCTGCTGGCGCTGGGTCGTCAAACCCTTTTTGAGCAGCCTGTCACCCACCCTCATTTCCAGCAGCCTGCGTGACCAAGCCTCTTCCCATGATAAACGTGACCCCGGCCCCAAAGCAGACACTGCGGCGCAGGCTGGCACGCGTCTGGCCTTATTTCAGCGGATCGCGGGCAGGCTGGGCGCTGGCTATTGGGTCCACTATCGTTGCCTCTGCTACAGAGCCCTTCGTGCCAGCCATGCTCAAGCCCTTGCTGGATCGCGGGTTCCAGCAGGATGACCTGAATCTCTGGCTGGTGCCTGTCACGCTGATGCTGCTGTTCATCATCCGGGGGCTGTCGGGATTTCTGGCGCAATTGGCATTGGCCAAGGTGACCAATGATGGCTTGCTGGAGCTGCGCAAGGCCATGTTTGGCAAACTGCTCAGCGCCCGGCTAGGTCTGTTTTCTGACCAAAGCTCGAGCATGATCGCCAATACGGTTGTGTATGAGGTGTTCAATGGCTCTTCAGCACTGATCAATGCGGTCATGCGGCTGGCGCGGGATGTATTGACCCTGCTGGCGCTCATCAGTTACCTGGTCTACCTGAACTGGAAACTCACGTTGATCGTTGGTTTTCTGTTTCCTGCAGTTGCCCTGGTCATTCAGGTCCTGTCCAAACGCCTGTACCGCTTGACCAAAGAAAGCCAGACGGCCACGGACAGCCTGGCCTACGTGGTCGAAGAAAATGTCATGGCGCACCGGGATGTTCGCCTGCACGCTGCCCAGGCGTCCCAGGCCACCCGGTTCGACAATCTCAGCCATTCGCTGCGCGGCCTGTCCATGAAGTCAACAGCGGCCTATGCCGGCATGAGTGCCATCACCCAGGTGCTTGCCGCCATGGCGCTTTCGGCCGTGATTTCGATTGCATTGATGCAAAGCGCAGAAAACACCACAACCGTGGGAGGGTTCGTGGCTTTTGTCACGGCCATGCTGCTGCTGATTGCCCCGATCAAAAGCCTGTCGGATGCCGCCACGCCCATCACCCGCGGGCTTGCGGCCGTCGAACGCGGCCTGGACCTGATGGAGTTGACCCCTGACGAAACCAGCGGGCCTTACGCCAAGTCCAGAGCCGTCGGCGACATCGGTTTTTCAGGCGTCAGCGTCGCCTACAAGGCCGATGCCGCGCCTGTGCTCCAGAATTTCAGCCTGTCAATTTCTGCAGGAGAAACGCTCGCCATCGTGGGGGCTTCAGGTTCCGGCAAGACCACCCTGGTGAACCTGCTGCCCCGTTTTGTCGAAATCACAGAGGGCAGCATCACCCTGGACGGCGAGGAAATTCGCGACTGGGACCTGGCATGTCTGCGGTCCCAGTTTGCGGTGGTCAGCCAGCAGGTGGTGATGCTCAACAGCAGCATTGCCGACAACGTCAGCCTTGGACAGCCAGCCGATGCGGCCCGCGTCAGGGACTGTCTGGAAGCCGCCAACCTCGCTTCCCTCCTGGCCGGACTTCCTGACGGCCTGGACACCCTCCTGGGCCACAATGCGATGCAGTTGTCGGGTGGCCAGCGCCAGCGGCTGGCCATTGCCCGCGCACTCTACAAAGATGCGCCGATTCTGATTCTTGATGAAGCCACTTCGGCACTGGACACCGAATCGGAAATCGCCGTGCAGGAGGCCATCCGGCGGCTGACGGCGGGGCGTACCTCGCTGGTCATCGCGCACCGGCTGTCAACCATCCAGAACGCTGACCGCATCATCATGATGGATGCAGGACGGATCATCGAGTCGGGCACGCACAAGGAATTGCTGGCCCTGAATGGCGCTTTTGCACATCTTTACCGCTTGGGTTTTCAATCCTCTTGAGCCGTTCTGCTGCAGCCCTCGCGAATCACTCAGCCCCGAAACCGTTGCGAAATCATTCAGGGCAGGTCAACGGCTCAGTTTGGCCTGTTGTGTGGTGAAAGCAGCCATGTCGGCGTGAAAGTCGCTGTCCCCGCCACGGGTTGCCTGTTGATCAACTGGTGCGTCGGGCAGCTCCCCCAGAAACAATTCACGCAGTGCGCTGGCGGTGGGCACGTTGAAAGCACTTGTCACAGTGTAGGCAATGCCGCAATCAAGCAGCAGGGCCTCTTTCAGTTCCCGGCTGGCCTTGCTGCCTTCCTGCTTGCCGAACACATCCACACAGCCGACGACCTTGCCCTCCAGCGTGCAGATGGTGAAGGTTGCATAAAGCCCACCGAGCATGTCCATCCATTGATCGGTTTTGAGTTGCCGGTCGTTCTGGATTGCGGCACTGCTTTCCAACCTGGACATTGGCAGTTCAACCAGCTGGGTGAACCGCAGGATGGGAATCTTCACCATGACCGCATGGTCATGAAAGATGTCTCTCAGCGAATGCCAGACGTCCATTTCATGGATGCCGAGAATCGTTCGTCCCCTCAAAGGCCAAAAACCCGGCAAAGGCAACACGGGTTTGTTGCCTGCCTTGCGCCGACCCAGCCAAACAGCCCACAGCCAGGCACCCGACAGCATTCCAACCAACAGACTCAGTACCGACACAATGATGGGCCACTCACTCAAGATAACTTCCCCTGGGTTGCACTTTGTGCCGGGTCAGCAGGATGCCGACGCCCAGACACGTTCCAGCGTCAATACTGGAAAAAAACCATCCTGCATCATGAACGAGAAGGCGACGAACGGCAACCTGATTCAACGGCTGGCATGGCGCTTGCACGCGTTAACATGGCGTGCGGAATTTTCTCCGCACAGCGTGATTTCGCACAGGGCCCACTGCCCGCCAATCTTCACTTTTACCCCTTCAAGCCCATCATGAATTTTACGTACGGAATTTCGGCTGTTGCCGACGGCCTTTGCATGACAGCTGTCATGCCATTGCGGATGGAAGCCGGAAATGACGTGAACATCGCTGCATCCGTGCTGCGCGTTCGCTGACCACCGGCCGGATTCGCCATGGAGCACGTTCTCTGGTTCGGCTGGTTTCGCGCCGACATCATTTCCCAATACGCCGGCCTGTTCTGGCGCGGTCTGCAAATGACCATTGCCGTCACGCTGATATGCATTGTGCAGGGGACGGCGCTGGGCCTGGCCGTTGGCCTGGCGCGTGTTGCCGAAGCGCGCCATGCCCCGGCCAAGCAATTGTGCAAATACCTGCTGCAATGGCCGGCTGCCGTGTATGTCAGCTTTTTCCGGGGCACGCCCCTGTTCGTGCAGATTTTGCTGATTCACTTTGCCTTGCTGCCGCTGTTCATCAACCCCACCGACGGCCTGCTGATTTCGGGCGAAGCGGCACGTGACCTGAAGCAAAACTACGGTGCCTTCCTGTCGGGCGTGGTGGCCCTCACGCTCAATTCGGGCGCCTATATTTCAGAAATCTTCCGGGCTGGCATCCAGTCGATTGACCGCGGCCAGGTCGAGGCGTCACGCTCGCTGGGCATGTCGTTTCCCCGAACGATGTACCACATCGTCCTGCCGCAGGCTTTTCGCCGGATGCTGCCGCCGCTGGGCAACAACGCCATCTCTTTGCTCAAGGACTCGTCGCTGATCTCGGCCATTGGCCTGGCCGAGCTCGCCTACGCTGCACGCACCGTGGCTGGTGCGTATTCGCGCTACTGGGAGCCGTATCTGACGATTTCGCTGATGTATTGGGTACTGACGCTGGGCCTGGCCTACGGCGTGAAACAACTGGAGGCACGCTATGGACGAGGTGATTCGCGTTAAGGGGCTGACCAAGCTTTTTGGCAAGCTGGCCGTGTTGCGCGGCATTGACTGCGCCATCCAGGCGACCGAGGTGGTGTGCGTGATTGGCCCGTCTGGCTCGGGCAAGAGCACGTTTCTTCGCTGCCTCAATGGCCTGGAGGATGCCTCGGGCGGCGAGGTGCTGGTCCACGGCGTGTCGGTGCACGAGTCCAAAACCGATGTCGATGCCCTGCGCTCCGAAATTGGCATGGTGTTTCAGCGCTTCAACCTGTTCCCGCACAAAACCGTGCTGGAGAACATCACCCTGGCGCCGTCCAAGGTGCGCGGCCTCACGCATGCCCAGGCGCGGGTTCGCGCCTGCGAGCTGCTTGAAAAAGTCGGCATGATCGACAAGATCAATGCCTATCCCAGCCAGTTGTCGGGCGGGCAGCAGCAGCGGGTGGCGATTGCCCGGGCGCTGGCGATGCAGCCGCGCATCATGCTATTCGACGAGCCCACATCCGCGCTGGACCCCGAGATGGTCGGCGAGGTGCTGGCGGTCATGCAGGCGCTGGCTGAAGAAGGCATGACCATGGTGGTGGTGACCCATGAAATGGGCTTTGCCCGCCAGGTGGCCGACCGGGTGGTTTTCATCGATGAAGGCGTGATCGTGGAAGAGGGAACGCCGGCTGCGATTTTTGACAATCCGCAGCAAGACCGCACGCGCCGCTTCCTGAGCAAGGTGTTGTGAACCCGCATTTCTGACGGAATCAATGACAAAAACAGCTTTTTACGCAATACCCACGGGCTTATCCAGCTATTATTAACATAGCAATCTTGCGTGTGATCGTTTTTCAGCGCTTGCGCAGCGGGTCGAGCAACGGAGCAAGTCCGTTGTGGTCGATTTCCTGCATCAATGCCAGCAGGCGGCCAATTTCACCTTTCGGAAAGCCTTCGCGGGCAAACCAGTTCAGGTAGTTGCCCGGAAGGTCGGCAATCGGCGTTCCCTTGTATTTGCCGAAAGGCATGACGCGCGTCAGCAGCAGCGGGAGGTCTTCGGGGCTCATCTTCAGCCGCCTGCCCTTTTGGCGGCAAAGCCCTGCTTGGCCAGCGCATGCATCACCTGCTCGCAGTGGTCGCCCTGCACTTCGATCACCCCGTCCTTGACCGTTCCGCCGGAGCCGCAGGCCGCCTTGAGCTGCTTTCCCAACTGCATCAGCGCCAGTTCGTCGAGCGCGAGGCCGGTCACCAGCGTGACGGTCTTGCCGCCGCGCCCCTTGGTGCTTCGGGAAACGCGCGCCACGCCGTCGGACTTGGGCAGCGCTTTGGCCAGCCTGCAGATGCAGGCCGATGCTGGCTGGCGGCAGCCGGGACACATTCGTCCGGCGTCGGTGGAATAGACGAGGCCGGAGCTTGACAAGGCTTTTTTCATGGTTCGAAGGGTGCTGGAATTCACGATGCCTGTTTTCAGGCCATCCGCAGGCCAAAGAAAACCATGGCGCCAGGCATTTCAGTTGTTGGTGATGGTGGAAGTACGGCAGGCGGCCCGGATGATTCGCTGGTGGGGGTTGGGTTCGACATCGCGAAACAGCATCATGCGGGGTTCCGTCTGCGAGTACACCCGCCGGAGGTACGGTTCACCCTTCCAGGCAGGCAGGCGGTAGTAGTCTATCGACAGGTAGCGGGCCACAGCTTGCGGACAGTCGAAAAGAACGTCGGCAACCAGAGAGCGGTAGGGCACGCCGTCCCAGTTGACGCGGTCCTGTGATCGGCTCACCCGCACGCGCATGATGCGCGTTTCTTCCGTGATGGCAACCGGGGTCGGGTCAACCTCGATGGTGTTGACGCTTTCGTCAGCCGCATCGCCCACCACGTTGAACCACTCGGTCCCGGCCATTGCCCACGTGCAGCACCACAAACAGCAAACAAGTATCAAAGCTTTCATGTTTCAGATCACCTGTATTTCCACGGTGCTCAGGTTAAACCAAAGCCAGACCAACGGTTCGAAAAGGCATGAAGTTGAGGGGCTTCAAATCATGCGCAAAGAAACATTATCAATCCGGGTTAATCACCGCCAAGGCAATGAAGTAACCAGCCAGCAGATTTCAGATGAAACACATGTTGGCAGACTGCCTGCAAGCTGCAGGAAATGCTGAACCACGGGTGAAACTTGATGCCTTGTGCAGGCAGGACATGCACGGTAACCAAAAAGTTTTTTATACTAAATTGATAGCAAACAATACCTGCCGGCCGTGCGTAAAAGGTATTTCTATCTCAAAACTCTGTTGACTGGCTAAAAACGGGTGAAAAATTTTTTCAAGATTCCACTCTTTCCGCGATTCGACGTTGAGCACGCCAGGCATTCTGGAGGAAGACCGTGTCAACCGGGGTCAACTTGAACGGTTTGAGGCGCAAGTTCCACAGGGCGTGGCCGCCGTCCCTCGGGCGGCAACCGTTCATACGCCCTGGGCATCGCCTGCCCTTCCAGCGGCAACCGCTGTCGGTCTTGCGCGGAGGAAGGGAACGAAGGGTAGCGATTGAGGGGCAGGGACGTCAAATTTTCCGGCGTGATCGCGCCCGACTCGTCCCGGTACAGCCGGTATGGCCGGTCGTCCCTGAAAACCGGGTCTGACGGTTCGGGGATGTCAGGCGGCAGGTCGTTGTTTTGGACACCGCTGTCCTCCTCCTGCAGGGGCTGTGTCTCTGGAGATACATCGGGCAGATTCCATTGCTTGCCAGAACCGGCGAATTTCGGTGCGTCAAAAACCAGTGCCGCGTCCAGCACCCTGTCGCGCAAGGCCTGCTGGAAGAATTCGCCGACCATGGGCAAAGCGCTCCGGGCACCCGGCCCCCATCCATTGCCCATGGTGATGCGGTTGTCGTTGAAGCCGACCCAGGCGCCCGCCACCAGCTGGGGATGCATCAGGATGAACCAGCCGTCGGTGTTGTCCTGCGTCGTGCCGGTCTTTCCCGCCACGTCGGCCTGGATGCCGAACTGGCGGCGAATGCCGGTGCCCGTTCCCTGGTCAACCACGCCGCGCAGGGTATCGAGCAGGGTCTGCGCCACTTCAACGGGCATGGCCATCTCGGGCATCCGGGGTGCAAACGCCTCAAGCACTTTGCCGTGGCGGTCTTCAATTTGCGTGACCAGCACCGGCTCGATGAAGTTGCCGTCATTGGCGATCGTGCCGTAGGCCGTCACCATTTCCTTCAACGTCACCGGGCTGGTTCCCAGCGCCAGCGA
Organism: Burkholderiales bacterium; assembly: GCA_038242795.1. Taxonomy (GTDB): domain Bacteria; phylum Pseudomonadota; class Gammaproteobacteria; order Burkholderiales; family Burkholderiaceae_C; genus Polaromonas. The sequence goes on along the minus strand of JBBSRS010000029.1, from coordinate 3,965 downwards.
CAGCACTTCCTCCAGCCGGCTGTCACGCACGCCCATGGAGCGGGCCAGTGCCGCAACATGGGCCGGCCCGACCTGCTGCATGGCCTGGGCGGTGATGGTGTTCTTGGAATACATCAGCCCCTGGCGCAGGCTCATGCTGGCGCCGCTCGGGCCGCCCCCATCGGTGGGGCGCCAGAAAGCGCCATTGCCGAGCGGAATTTCAACCGCCCGGTCAACGAAGGTATCGCCCGGCTTGGCGCCGTCCTCGAACGCGGCGCCATAGACAAAAGGCTTGAAGGTCGACCCCGGCTGGCGACGCGCCTGTTGCACATGGTCGAACTGGTCCTGCGCAAAATCCCGGCTGCCGACCCAGGCGCGCACTTGCCCGTTGCGCGGGTCCAGCGCCATGAAGCCGGCCTGCAGGCGCGTCTTGTCATCGTGCAGCTGGCGCATGAAAACGGTGTCGGCCAGCAGTTGCTGCATCGCCAGTTCTGGCGTCTGTCCGGAATCCAGCGCGGCCTTGTAGTCGGGCGTGGCGCGCACGAAAGACTGCACCAGGTTTTTTCTCGCCTTCCAACCGGCGCTCAGGCCCCACGCCGCGCTGGCCTGGCGCTGCAGCCTGTCGGTCTGGCGCGTCACGGCCTTGTTGGCCAGGTCCTGCAGGCGCGAATCGATGGAGGTGCGCACCACCAGTCCATCGGCATAAATGTTGTAGCTGTTCCGGTCGGCCCATTCGATGAGCCAGCGCTTGAGCTGCTGTGCCAGATGGGGCGCGGCACCTAGGGTTTCGGTCTGCCGCTCGAAATCGATTTTTAGAGGCTTTTTTTGCAGGCCGGCCAGGCTGGCCTCGGGCAAAGCGCCGTTTTTCACCATCTGCGCCAGCACGATGTTGCGGCGCTGCACAGAACGCTCGGGGTTTTGCACCGGGTTGTAATAGCTGGTGCCCTTGAGCATGCCCACCAGTGTGGCGCTTTCCACCACGTCGAGTCGCTCGGCCGACTTGTCGAAATAGGTGCGCGCTGCCATCTCGATGCCGTGCGCGTTGTAAAGAAACGGGACGGTGTTGAGATAGGTTTCCAGTATCTCGTCCTTGGTATAGACCGATTCGATCTTGAGTGCGGTGACAGCCTCGCGGACCTTGCGGCTCAAACTGGCCGCACGGCCGATTTCTTCGGGAAACAGGTTGCGCGCCAGTTGCTGCGTGATGGTCGAGCCGCCCTGCAGGTCGCCCTTGACGGTATGAAACAGCGCCGAGGCCGTGCGTTTGAAGTCCATGCCGTGGTGCTGGTAAAACCGCCGGTCTTCCGTGGCGATGAGCGCGTCGATGACCTTGGGCGAAATGTCGGCCAACTTGACCCATTGACGGTTTGCCTGCTTGAACACGGCCAGTTCGTGGCCGTCGGATGTCATCAACACCGACGCCTTATCGGACTTGGCCTTGCGCAGGTCGGAAATGCTGGGCGTGAATGGAATTTGGGCCAGCGCGTAGAGCAGCAGCAAAACGGGCAATGCCAGCGTGCCCCACGCCGCATCACGCTGTGTCAGACGGCGCAGCCGGCCAGAAAAAAAAGCGGTAATTGGCTTGAAGCGGGACCAGAGCGTTGTCATGGCCGCGATTCTAGGGCGGCGCCGGCTAGCCCGCTTTTGCCTTTCAACCCAGGATGGCGGGGCTTCAGCGGCGCTGCGCAGCGCTCATGAGTTGTTCCAGCATTGAAGTTCCGCGGTTGAGCACCTCGTCGCCGTCATCGGGCACGCCGCCCTGCGGTGTCAGGTGGTTCATCATTTCAGGCAGGATTTGCGCCATGCCCGAGGACACTTCTTCCTGGCTGACACCCAGTTGCTGTGACAGGCGCGAAAGCTCATCCGTGCCCATCAGCTCATTGACGGCCTGGGGCGGCAGTTCCTCGTTCGCTCCGCTGGAAACCCAGGAAGCGGCCTGCTGGCTGTAACCCTTGTTCTGAAAACGTTCCAGCACCCCGCCAATGCCGCCATTGCGCTGCACCCATTGCATGGCCAGCGGCAGCAAGAGAAGCATCAGCGCGCTGCCCTTGTTCCCCAGCCCTGACCCGCCCTGACCGGAGCCGGTCAGGTTGCCGCCCGACTCGCCCGGCCGATTCGCGCCCTGCCCCGCGCCACCGCCCATCATTCCGCCCAGCAAGTCGCCCAGGCCGCCGGAACTGCCGCCGGCTTGCCCACCATTGCCGCCCATGAGCCCGCCCAACAGGTCGCCCAGTCCGCCTCCGCCCGTCGTGCTTTGCTGGCCGGTCCTGGCATTGCCCAGCACGCTGCCCAGAATCTGTCCCAGAAAATCATTCGCCATTTTTCACTCCTGTTCATTTGTCGAAGACAGAACATTAAACCCACGTGGCGCACACGTGCGTAGGCAAAGGCCGCATGGCTGGCACGCTGTATGCCTTTTACAGCTGGTTGCGGCGTGTGATTCATTGGTAACAAAACACATTTTCACGCGGGTAAACACCAATCCCGGTTAGGCTTTATTTTTTTGGGTTGTGCTTTTGGGCCTGCCCTATTTTTTTCACCTCTCCTGAAAGTTTTCATGAACCGTTTTCGTCCCAGCCAGAAACCCGTGGCCCTGTCCCCTGCCGGCGCTGTTGCCCTTGCCACTGTCGCCGGCGCTGCCGCAACCGCCGCCTGGGTGGCGGCGCGTGCACGCCGGGCCGAGCGAAACAACGCGCCCGCTGGCGACTTCATCGACATTGACGGCGTTGACCTGCACTACGTCGAGCGTGGCGAAGGCCCTCCGGTGGTGCTGATCCATGGCAACACCGTGACGCATGCTGACTTCATTGCCAGCGGGCTGATGGACAGGCTTGCCCGCACCCACCGCGTGATTGCCTTTGACCGGCCCGGTTTTGGCCACAGCACCCGTCCGCGCGACCGGCTCTGGACGCCATCGGCGCAAGCCGATCTGCTCGTCGCCGCGTTTGAACGCTTGAGCATCGAGCGGCCGGTGGTGGTGGGCCATTCAATGGGCACCATGGTGGCGATGGCCATGGCACTCGACCATCCCGAGAACGTGCACAGCCTGGTGTTGATGGGTGGCTATTTTTATCCCAGTCTGCGTGTTGATGCCCTGTTGACCGCGCCGGTTGCCCTGCCTGTTGTGGGCGATGTCATGCGTTACACGGTCACGGCGATTACGGCGCGCCTCATGCTCAGGAAAACAGCCCAGAGCATGTTTGCGCCCAGGGAGGTGCCAGGCAACTTTTTCCCGATCATTTCGCGCGAGATGATGCTGCGGCCGGTACAGCTTCGCGCCAATGCCGAAGATGCCGCCTTCATGGTGCCTGCTGCCGGTGCGATGTCAAAACGCTACGCCGAACTCGACCTGCCGGTGACCCTGATCGCCGGCGAAGACGACGTGGTGGTTGACCCGCAAGCGCATTCCGTCCGGCTGCACGATGAACTTCCGGAAAGCGGGCTGTTTGTGGTACCCGGCGTCGGCCACATGGTGCACTACGCTGCGCTGGACAGGGTGGCAAACGCCATCGACGCGCCGCTGAATACGGTGTCGCTGGACCACTTCACCAGCATGACGAAAGACGACCTGACGCTGGGGCAGAAACCGGAAATGAACCGACAATAAAATTCATGCCGCTGTTTAATTCATAGCTTCCAATGCATTCGTACCCTGCGCAAACGGTCTTTTTGATCGCCAATATTTTGCTGGCAAAATAAAACGCCTACGTGCCAGCGCCTTTGCGTTTCTGGAGACATTCAGAACCAACCGAGAAGCCTCCGTCAGGGCCACAACGGCGAAGGTCAAACAAGCACCAGCCGGAGTGATCCGGCAACACGTTCAGTCTCTGATCAGCCGCCGGCGGCGCCGGAGCACCCAGGCAAAGTACACGCCTTCCAGCGCCATCACTGCGCCGCCCGCTGCAATCACCGCGCTGGTCCCGACCCGGTCAATCAGGCTGGCGGCCAGCACCACACCGATCGACTGGCCCAGGAACAGGGACGAG
>JBBSRS010000028.1:0-12730 GCA_038242795.1 Burkholderiales bacterium | reverse complement strand
TGCGCGCAACCTGCTTGATTTTCTCAAGCTCATCATCAGCAAGGAAGGCGTGCTCAACATTGACCTGGAAGACGACATCGTGGCCGCCTGCCTGATGACCCAGGGCGGCGAAGTCAAGCGCAAATAAGCCGGGCAGGGGGCCGTCGCCCCTTGCGCCAACTCAAGCCCGCGCCCATCCGCGCCCTGTAACCCCGTTCAAGCCCAAGGAGAAAAACATGGATGCCGTGTCACCCACCCTCATCAACCTGATCATTTTTGTACTGGCCATCTACGTCGGCTACCACGTCGTCTGGACTGTCACGCCTGCGCTGCACACGCCGCTGATGGCCGTGACCAACGCCATTTCGGCCATCGTCATCGTCGGCGCCATGCTGGCTGCGGCGCTGACCGAAACGCCGCTCGGCCGCACCATGGGCGTGCTGGCCGTGGCGCTGGCAGCGGTCAACGTCTTTGGCGGTTTTCTGGTCACGCGCCGGATGCTGGAGATGTTCCGCAAGAAGGAAAAGAAGGCGCCTGTCGTGGCAAGCGCTGATGCAACTGCTTCGGGAGTGGCCAAATGAGCATGAACCTCGTCACGCTGCTGTACCTGGTGGCGTCCGTCTTCTTCATCCAGGCGCTCAAGGGCCTGTCGCACCCGACCACCTCGTTGCGCGGCAACCTGTTCGGCATGGTCGGCATGGCGATCGCCATCCTGACCACGGGCGCGCTGATTGTCGAAATCTCGGGCGGCAAGTCCCAGGGCATGGTGTACGTGCTGGGGGCGCTGGTGGTGGGCGGCGCGGCCGGCACCCTGATGGCCAAACGCGTCGAGATGACGAAGATGCCGGAACTGGTCGCCTTCATGCACAGCATGATCGGCCTGGCCGCCGTGTTCATCGCCGTGGCGGCCGTCGCCGAGCCTTACGCCTTCAACATTGTCGCCAAGGGCATGCCGATTCCGGCAGGCAACCGGCTTGAGTTGTTCCTGGGTGCGGCGATTGGCGCCATCACCTTCAGCGGCTCGGTGATTGCCTTCGGCAAGCTCAGCGGCAAGTACAAGTTCCGCCTGTTCCAGGGCGCGCCGGTGTCCTTCCCCGGCCAGCACAAGCTCAACCTGGTGCTGGGCCTGATCACGGTCGCGCTGGGCATCACCTTCATGCTGACCGGCAACTGGACGGCGTTCTTTGCCATGCTGGCGCTGTCTTTTGTGATGGGCGTGCTGATCATCATCCCGATCGGCGGCGCCGACATGCCGGTGGTGGTGTCGATGCTCAACAGCTACTCGGGCTGGGCGGCGGCGGGCATCGGCTTTTCGCTGAACAATTCGATGCTGATCATTGCCGGCTCGCTGGTGGGCTCGTCGGGCGCCATCCTGTCGTACATCATGTGCAAGGCGATGAACCGCTCGTTCTTCAACGTGATTGGGGGCGGCTTTAGCGGCGAAGCAGCCACGGCCGTCGCCGGCGCCAAGGAGCAGCGCCCGGTCAAGTCAGGCTCGGCCGACGACGCCGCCTTCATTCTGGGCAATGCTGAAACCGTCATCATCGTGCCGGGTTACGGCCTGGCGGTGGCGCGCGCGCAGCACTCGGTCAAGGAACTGGCGCAAAAACTCACCGACAAGGGGATCACCGTCAAGTACGCGATTCACCCGGTGGCCGGCCGGATGCCCGGCCACATGAACGTGCTGCTGGCCGAAGCCGAGGTGCCGTACGACCAGGTGTTCGAGATGGAAGACATCAACGCCGAGTTCGGCCAGGCCGACGTGGCCATCATCCTGGGTGCCAACGACGTGGTGAACCCGGCCGCGCATGTCAAGGGCAGCGCCATCTACGGCATGCCGATCCTGGAGGCCTACAAGGCCAAGACCGTCATCGTCAACAAGCGAAGCATGGCGGCGGGCTACGCCGGGCTGGACAACGAATTGTTCTACATGGACAAGACCATGATGGTGTTCGGCGATGCCAAGAAAATCATCGAAGACATGGGCAAGGCCATCGAGTAAGCCTTTCCCTTGCCTGTGCGGCGCACTTGGTGCTGCACGTCATCAGTCACTGCCAAACGGCTCGATCAAAGAGCCAATTCTTCTGAATTTTCTTATTTGCTAGGGAAAACCTAATACCCACGGGTCTGGCTTTCCCTGAAAATTCCTGTCAGCAGCAAGTAAGTAAAAAATAACAGTACTGGAGGCAAAGAAGATGAGTGCAGTGATGAAGACCGATGAAGCGCAACGCCCGTGGCTCAAGGCGTATCCGGCGGGTGTGCCTGCCGATATCGATGCCTCGCAATACCCGTCGCTGGTGGTCTTGATGGAGGAAAGCTTCAAGAGGTACAAGGACCGGGTGGCGTACAGCTTCATGGGCAAGGAGATCACTTTCGGCGAGACCGACAACCTGTCGCTGGCGTTTGGCGCCTACCTGCAGGGTCTGGGCCTGGTCCGTGGCGACCGGGTGGCCATCATGATGCCCAACGTGCCCCAGTACCCGGTGGCCGTGGCGGCCATTCTTCGCGCCGGTTATGTCGTGGTCAATGTCAACCCGCTGTACACACCGCGTGAGCTCGAGCACCAGCTCAAGGATTCAGGTGCCAAGGCCATTGTGATCGTCGAGAACTTTGCCGGCACGCTGGAGCAGTGCCTGGCCAACACGCCGGTCAAGCATGTGGTGCTGTGCGCCATGGGTGACCAGCTGGGCCTGCTCAAGGGGACGCTGGTCAATTATGTGGTGCGCAGCGTCAAGAAAATGGTGCCGCCTTTCAACCTGCCGGGCGCCGTGCGCTTCAACGAGGCCCTCGCGCAAGGCACGCGTGGCGTGCTCAAGCGGCCGGACATCAAGCCCGACGACATTGCCGTGCTTCAGTACACGGGCGGCACCACCGGGGTTTCCAAGGGCGCCGTGCTGTTGCACCGCAACGTGATTGCCAATGTGCTGCAGTCCGAAGCCTGGAACGGCCCGGCCATGGCCAGCCTGGGCGCAGGAGATCAGCCCATTTATGTCTGCGCGCTGCCGCTCTACCATATCTTCGCCTTCACGGTCAACATGATGCTGGGCATGCGGACCGGCGGCAAAAACATCCTGATCCCCAACCCGCGTGACTTGCCGGCAGTGCTCAAGGAGCTTGCCAAGCACAAGGTCAACAGTTTTCCGGCCGTCAACACCCTGTTCAACGGATTGGCGAACCATCCCGACTTCAACACCGTCGACTGGTCGCATCTGAAAATATCGCTGGGCGGTGGCATGGCGGTGCAAAGCGCGGTGGCCAAGCTGTGGTTGCAAAAAACCGGCTGCCCGATTTGCGATGGCTATGGGCTGTCGGAAACCTCGCCATCGGCCAGTTGCAACCCGACCGACAGCAAAACCTTCACCGGCACGATCGGCGTGCCGATTCCGGGAACCTGGTTCAAGCTGCTGGACGACGACGGCCATGAAGTGGCGCCGGGCCAGCCTGGCGAGATCGCCATCAAGGGGCCGCAGGTGATGGCGGGCTACTGGCAGCGGCCTGACGAAACCGACAAGGTCATGACGCCCGACGGCTATTTCAAATCGGGCGACATCGGCATCGTGGACGAAAACGGCTTTTTCAAGATCATTGACCGCAAGAAGGACATGGTGCTGGTCAGTGGTTTCAATGTCTATCCGAACGAGATTGAAGAAATCGTTTCCACCATGGACGGCGTGCTGGAATGTGCCTGCGTCGGCGTGATCGATGAAAAATCGGGTGAAGCCGTCAAACTGGTGATCGTGAAGAAAAACCCCGACCTGACCGAAGCCGACGTGCGCGCTTTTTGCAAGGAAAACCTCACCGGCTACAAGCAGCCGAGGGTTGTGGAATTCCGCACCGAATTGCCCAAGACGCCGGTCGGCAAGATCCTGCGCCGCGAACTGCGCGACAAGCGCTGAACCGCCACTTCCTGAAACCTGTTGCCGGGGCCAAGCCCGCCCTTGTCCGAAAACGTTCTTGCAGCGATTTTCCGGGAAAATCGACTGCATGCTGCTGACCTCTGACCTTGCTTCAAGCCCGATGGCCATCCTCAGCGCCTTGCCGCAGGAGCAACATGGCCTGATGGCGTTGTTGCAGCGGCCGCGCAGGGTCCTGCATGCCCGTCGCGACTTCTGGCTGGGAGATTTGCATGGCCAGCCCGTGGTGCTGGCCTTGTCGAAGATTGGCAAGGTAGCCGCAGCCACCACCACGACCGCGCTGATCGAGCGTTTTGGTGTGCGGCGCATCGTGTTCACCGGTGTTGCAGGCGGACTGGGCCACGGCGTGAAAGTCGGCGACGTGGTGGTGGCCACGGATTTTGTCCAGCACGATCTGGACGCCTCCCCGCTGTTTCCCCGCTACGAAGTGCCGCTGTACGGGAAAACCAGGTTTCGCTGCGACCCGGTCTTGAGCGCGCTGCTGTTTGAGGCGAGTTGTCATGCGCTCGCGCACGAAAGCCTGGCGGCGCATGGATTTGCAGGTGCTTGCGTTCACCAAGGCTTGATTGCCAGCGGCGACCGTTTTGTCTCGGGGGCTGACGAATCCAGGCGCTTGCGCGATCTGATGGCCAACGCAGGCCATGATGTCCTGGCCGTGGAAATGGAAGGCGCCGCCGTGGCGCAAGTCTGCATGGACTACGGCGTGCCGTTTGCCGTGATGCGCACCATTTCAGACCGGGCGGATGACAGCGCCCATGTCGATTTTCCAGCCTTCGTCGATGCCGTTGCCAGCCGCTATGCCGGCGTCATCATCGAACGCTTCCTGAAATTGCTATTAAAAAAGTAGCTGATTAGGCCCGTGCGTATTGCGCAAAGGGCTTATTTGATACCAAATCGCAAGCAAAGATTCACTGCAGCCAGCCGCGCTTCCTGAAATACCACATCGGCACCACGGCGCTGGCAATCATCAAGCCCAACGCGTACGGATAGCCCAGTGCCCAGTCCAGTTCCGGCATCAACTTGAAGTTCATGCCGTAGACGCTGGCAATCAAGGTGGGCGGCAGCAGCGCGACGCTGGCCACTGAAAAGATCTTGATGATCTTGTTCTGGTTGATGTTGATGAAGCCAACGGTTGCATCCATCAAGAAGTTGATCTTGTCGAACAGGAAGGCGGTGTGCGAGTCGAGCGAGTCGATGTCGCGCAGAATCTGTCGCGCTTCCTCGAACTGCTCGGCATTGAGCATCTTGCTGCGCATCATGAAGCTGACGGCGCGCCGTGTGTCCATGACGTTGCGCCGGATGCGGCCACTCAGGTCTTCATGGCGGGCAATGGCGCCCAGCACCTCGCCGGCCATCACGTCGGTCACGTCGCCCGACAGCACCTTGGTGCTGACCTTTTCAAGGTCGACGTAAATGCCTTCCAGGGTGTCCGCCGAATACTCGGCATCCGCATCGAACAGTTTGAGCAGCACTTCCTTGGCGTCTTCAATCAGGCCAGGCGCACGGCGTGCACGCATCCGCAACAGCCTGAACACCGGCACATCCTCGTCGTGAATCGAAAACAGCACGCCCTTGCTCTTCAGGTCGTCATTGACCAGGTTGAGGATGAAGGCGACCCGCACCGTGCGGGGTTCGTCCTCATCGGCAATCAAGAAGTCCGAACGAATGTGCAGCTCACCGTTGTCTTCCTCGTAAAAACGCGCGGATTCCTCGATGTCCTCGTCCATGGCGTCTTCGGGAATCGACAGGCCGTAGTACTGCTTGATCCAGCGTTTTTCTTCAAGTGTGGGGGACTCCAGGTCCACCCAGATGGGCTGGAACCGGGAGAGTTCTTCCAGGGATTCGATTTCTTCCTGGAAAAGCCGGCCATTGGCGAGCGTAAAGATATTGAGCATGACAGACGGCTGTTTCGATAGGCATGAGCCTGTCCAGGGCGTGATTCATGCCATGGCGCAGGGAGGGATTGTAGGGATGAAGGCCTTGCTTTCAACCCGCTTCCCCGCCTTATCTGGCGTCAGTGCGCGGTGTTGAAAGCGGTCGACTGGGACTGCTTTCCAAGGATATCTCCGTAGTCAATGAGCCGCGATTATGGCATTGCAAGAACCATTTATCCACCAAAGACATGGCAGTTTCATGGGCGATCATGGTCCCGAAAATTTTTTGGGGGAATGGAATGGACCCAGGAAAAAGCGCTAAAAACAGCGTGTCAAGCGGATTGAAAAGTAGCTGGTTGACAAGGCCTTCAGCGCAAATTCAAAGCCTGTAAAAAACTTTTATTAACAAAATAAATATTTCATAACAATAAAATTCTTGAGATTTTATGGGCTGTGCATTTTTTTTCGCAGAACGTTGACAACAGATTCAAGCATTTTTCATACTTTTCACGGCATTTGAAACTCAAGTATGGTTAGGGGACTACCCTCGCTTGTGAACCGCCTGACTTGCAATTGCTGTCCCCAGAAGGCATAGTGAAGTCAAGAGAGTGTTCCGTATGTCGCCTTTCACGACACGTTTGGCGGCGTTTTTCCAACCAGCTCCAACTTCTGGAATAGGAGTCTCTGTATGAACTTGACGATTAGTGGTCACCACCTTGAGGTCACCCCAGCGCTTCGCGGCTATGTCATGAGCAAGCTTGATCGCATCACCCGGCATTTTGACCAGGTGCTTGATGTCAGGGTGCTGCTTGCAGTGGACAACATGACAGAAAAGGAAAAACGCCAGCGGGCGGAATGCAACGTGCGTGTGAAGGGTCGTGATCTTTTTGCCGAAAGCTCGCATGCTGATTTGTATGCCGCGGTTGATGAACTGGCTGACAAGCTTGACCGTCAGGTGATCCGCTACAAGGCCAAGGTTCAGGACCATGGAAACGTTTGTGCAAAGCGTGCAGAAGCCTGAAGCAGTCATTCCCGCAAATGGCCCATGGGCTGGCCCTGGGCAGTCTGAACGCATTTCATGGTGAGTTCTCTATTCAAATAATGTGACCGAATTGGCGTTGTGTTGACAAGGTGTTGCATGCACAGGTCGTTTGTCATGGCAAACGGCTTTTTTTGTCTCTCTTTCAATCAATCCACTGTAAAGTGCATAGTCCGCCGATTAAAAGAGCGTCATGAACCGTCTTTCGCAAATTTTGCCCCCTCCCCAAGTGCTGGTCCGTGTCGAAGCGACCAGCAAAAAGCGTGCGTTCGAAGAAGCCGGGCTGCTGTTCGAGAACCTTCACGGCTTGAACCGTGCGCTGATCACCGACAGCCTGTTTGCCCGTGAACGCCTCGGCTCCACCGGGCTGGGTCATGGGGTCGCCATCCCGCATGGGCGAATCAAGGGGCTGAAAACGCCCATGGCCGCGATTTTCCAGCTTCAAACGCCCATCGGGTTTGATGCACCGGATGAGATGGCGGTCAATTTGCTGGTTTTTTTGCTGGTTCCCGAAGCTGCCACCCAAAAACACCTCGAAATACTGTCTGAAATTGCCGAACTGCTGAGCGACAGCCAACTGCGTGAGCAACTTAAAGGCAGCGCAAGTGCAGCCGACCTGCACCAGTTGATTGCGTCCTGGCAGTCTGCCCACGAAGTCAGTCCATGAACGTTCGGTTTCCGCAACCCGGTTTGGCATGAAGCCCACCGTTGTCAGCGCCGATGTCCTGTTCGAAGACCACCGAGCCACCCTGAAATGGGAATGGGTCGCCGGCCTGGGGGCTTCAGAGCGGCGATTCGATGAAGTGGCGGTCAGCCAGGCGCGTTCCGGCGCCGACTTGGTCGGCTACCTCAATTACATCCATCCCTACCGCGTGCAGATCCTGGGCGAGCGCGAGGTCGCTTACCTCACGCATGTGAGCCCCGAGGACGGTGCCCGCCGGATTTCTCGCATCATCACGCTGGAGCCGCCGGTGCTGGTGGTGGCCGATGGCCAGACCGCGCCTGACACGTTGCTGTCGATGTGCGAACGCGCCCAGTTGCCCATGTTTGCCACGCCCGAATCGGCCGCCTTCGTGATCGATGTGCTGCGGGCTTACCTGTCCCGGCATTTTGCCGAACGCACCTCGATGCATGGTGTCTTCATGGACATCCTGGGCATGGGCGTGATGATCACCGGCGAGTCGGGGCTGGGGAAAAGCGAGCTGGGGCTGGAACTGATCTCGCGGGGACATGGCCTGGTGGCCGATGACGCCATCGACCTGTTTCGCATCAACCAGACCGCCATTGAAGGGCGTTGCCCTGACCTGCTGCAAAATCTGCTGGAGGTGCGGGGCATCGGCTTGCTCGACATCAAGGCGATTTTTGGCGAAACAGCGGTGCGCCGCAAGATGCGCCTGAAAATGATCGTTCATCTGGTGCGCCGAGAAACGCTGGAGCGTGACTATGAACGTATTCCCTACGAGCCGCTGACCCAGGATGTGCTGGGCGTTCCAGTGCGCAAGGTCATCATCCAGGTGGAAGCTGGTCGCAACATTGCCGTGCTGGTGGAGGCCGCTGTGCGCAATGCCATCCTGCAGTTGCGCGGCATCAACACTTACCAGGAATTTGTCGAACGCCACCGTCGGGCGATGGAACAAGATGATTAGCTGTCCAGGGCTGCCCACTGCAGTCATTCTCTGACCCTTGCAAAGGTGGCTGCCACGCCTGCCGCCCGGTTAAACCAGTTAAACCGGTTTTACGTGGACGGAAACTTGCAACACTGCATAGCCAGCGTGACTGTTCTTGTCTTGTTTCTTCCTGGGATGGCAAAGCAGTTCGGCGCTGAATATCAGGAATGCTGATGGTGGCGCCCGGGCACTGCCGGCCGGTTGGGGCAGTCGGGCTTGGTGCAGTTGGCATAAATCGACAGCGAATGGTCGGCAATGGCAAAGCCCTTCAGTTCAGCCACCGCATGCTGCCGCTTCTCGATTTCGGCGTCGTAGAATTCCTCCACCTTGCCGCAGTCAAGGCAGACCAGGTGGTCGTGGTGCTGGCCTTCGTTGATTTCGTACACCGCCTTGCCCGACTCAAAATTGCTGCGGTTGAGCAGGCCAGCCTGCTCGAACTGCATCAGCACCCGGTACACCGTGGCCAGCCCGATGTCAGAACGTTCTTCAAGCAACACCCTGAAAACGTCTTCGGCTGTCATGTGGCGCTGCTTGCCACCCTGAAAGATTTCCAGTATTTTCAGCCGCGGCAGGGTGGCCTTCAGGCCGGTGTTTTTCAGCTCGTCAATGTTGCTCATGGATGTCTCTCTGGATTCTTTTCGGGAAAGGGGCGGTGTCCCGGACGGCCTGAAAGCAGGCCTGAAAGCACCCAGCCGCTACAATGTTTGATCATATCGCTACACCTTCCACTATGTCTGCCCTGCCTGCAAATCCTCATTACAGCATTCAAAAAATCCTTGTAGCCATGGCTTGCGGAGTGCTGGCGTCGTGCAGCAGCGGCACCATGAGCAGCAGTTCGATCAACCCGGTCAACTGGATCACGCCCTACAAGGTCGACGTCATCCAGGGAAACTTTGTTTCTCGCGAGCAGGTGGAGCAATTGCAGGCCGGCATGACACGCGACCAGGTCAAGGCCGTGCTGGGCACGCCCCTGTTGACCAGTCTGTTCCATGCGGACCGGTGGGACTACGTGTTCACGCTCAAGCGCCAGGGCGTTAAGCCCCAGGCGTTCAAGTACACCGTCTTTTTCAAGGGCGACCAGCTTGAACGCTTTGCCGGCGACAGCATGCCCAGCGAAGCCGAATTCATCTCCACGCTGAGCAACAAGCGGGTGTTGGGCAAGGTGCCTGTGCTGCAAGCCACCGAAGAGCAACTCAAGGCGGCGGAAAAGTCATCGGTGTCCAGGGCCGGTGAAGGTGCCCAGGCCGAGGCCGTCAATGTGCCGGCCGGACCCTCGACCACGGTTTACCCGCCGCTCGAAAGCCCAAGGCAATGAGCGCGGGTTCCCTGGACCAGGACCGCCCGCACAAAATCGCCATCGCCGGCGCCAGCGGCCGCATGGGCCACATGCTGATCGAGGCAGTCAACGCCAGCACCGACTGCCTGCTGACAGGTGCGCTGGATGTCGCGTCCAGCCCCGCCATCGGCCAGGACGCCTGCGCGTTTGCCGGCCGTTCCAGCGGCATTTTGATTCATTCCGACCAGCGTGAAGGGTTGAAGGACTCACGGGTGCTGATTGATTTCACGCGGCCTGAAGGCACACTGGCCCACCTGGCCATTTGCCGTGAACTCGGCATCAAGCTGGTCATTGGCACCACCGGCTTTTCGGATGCCCAGAAGGCACAAATCCGGGCTGCCGCCCAAGACATCGCGATTGTCATGGCGCCCAACATGAGCGTCGGTGTCAATGTCACGCTCAAGCTGCTGGAAATGGCGGCGAAGGCGATGTCCACCGGCTACGACATTGAAATCATCGAAGCGCACCACCGCCACAAGGTCGATGCGCCTTCGGGCACCGCCCTCAAGATGGGCGAGGTGGTTGCCGGCGCGCTGGGCCGCGATTTGAAAGACTGCGCGGTCTATGCCCGGGAAGGCGTCACCGGCGAGCGCGACCCGTCGAGCATCGGCTTTGCCACCATACGCGGCGGCGACATCGTGGGCGACCACACAGTGCTGTTTCTGGGGGATGGCGAGCGCATCGAAATCAGCCACAAGTCCTCCAGCCGCGCCACCTATGCCCAGGGCAGTCTTCGGGCCGCACGCTTCCTGGAGAGCCAGGCGACCGGCCTGTTTGACATGTTCGATGTGCTCAACCTGAAGTGATGCCGGCATGAGTCTGCAGGCCCTTATCGCGCAAGGCGGCCTTGTCAGCCAGGCGGTCGCGGCGCTGCTGCTGGCCATGTCGGTCGCCAGCTGGGTGGTCATTTTGTGGAAGGGCTGGCTGTTGCGCCGCGCCGCAGGCGACGTGGCGCGCAGCACGGCGGCCTTCTGGCAGTCGGCATCGGTTGACGCGGCCAGCGACAAGGTCGCCGTGTTTGACCGCGAATCCCTGGTGCTGCCGCTCATTGCTGCGACGCAAGCCAGGGCGCATGGAACCCTGGCCACCGCGGGCGACAAGTCGGCGCAACTGACCCGCGTGCTGCGCGATGCCCTCCATGCGGTGTTGCACAAGCTGCAGTTTGGCCAGGTGTTGCTGGCCACGGTCGGTTCCACGGCGCCTTTTGTCGGGCTGCTGGGAACGGTCTGGGGGATTTACCATGCGCTGACCGGCATGGCCATGGCGGGCCAGGTCACCATCGACAAGGTTTCCGGTCCGGTGGGCGAGGCGCTCATCATGACGGCTGCCGGCCTGGCGGTGGCGATTCCGGCAGTGCTGGCCTACAACGTGTTTGGCCGAAGCATCGGCCGCATCGAGGCCGATCTGGAAGGATTCGCCTTTGATTTGCGCGAACTGCTGGCAGTGCGCAACAACCTGTTGGTGGCGCCGTGAGCTTTGGACGGCTTGAACGAACGCCTGCCTCGCCGCCGATGAGTGACATCAACGTCACGCCGCTGGTGGACGTGATGCTGGTGCTGGTGGTCATCTTCATCATCACCGCGCCCTTGCTGGCCAGCGCCATCCGGCTTGACCTGCCCAGGACTGACGCGGCCAAAGCGCTGGACACGCCCCGCTTTGTGACGCTGGTCGTCGACAAGAGCGGCCAGGCGTTTCTGAACGACCAGGCGCAGCCGCTCGATGAACTGGCGCGCCATCTGGCGCAAACCGCGCGTCAGCATCCCGACACCGAGGTGCAGCTGCGCGCCGACGAAGCCGTGCCCTACGGGAAGGTGGTCGAAATCATGGGCGTGGCGCAAAAAGCCGGACTGAGCCGCATCGGCTTTGTCGCCGAGCCGGCGCCGCCGGCCAGCCTGCCTGTGCCTTCCGGCGGCTAGCCGGTGGCGTGCAGCCTCTAAAATCACGTGTTCGCAGCCCAGGCTGCCCGCCCCGGACCAGGGGTTTATTTTTTCGGTAGCCAGAGTTTCATGCAAGACAAATACAACCACATCGACGTCGAGCGCAGCGCGCAAACCCACTGGAACGCTGCCGATGCCTACCGCGTGACCGAGGACGCAAGCCGCCAGAAATACTACGCCTGCTCGATGCTGCCTTACCCGAGCGGCAAGCTGCACATGGGCCATGTGCGCAACTACACCATCAACGACATGTTGGCGCGCTACCTGCGCATGAAGGGCTACAACGTCCTGATGCCGATGGGCTGGGACGCCTTTGGCCTGCCGGCCGAAAACGCCGCGCTGAAAAACGGCGTGCCGCCGGCGAAGTGGACCTACGACAACATCGCCTACATGAAAAAGCAGATGCAGGCGATGGGGCTGGCCGTTGACTGGAGCCGGGAAATCGCCACCTGCGACCCCAGCTATTACAAATGGAACCAGTGGCTGTTCCTGAAAATGCTGGAAAAAGGCATTGCTTACCGCAAGACCCAGGTGGTGAACTGGGACCCGGTGGACCAGACGGTGCTGGCCAACGAGCAGGTCATTGATGGCAAAGGCTGGCGCACCGGCGCACCCGTCGAGAAGCGTGAGATTCCCGGTTATTACCTGAAGATCACAGATTACGCCGAGGAATTGCTCGATTTCGTCACGGGCGACAAGCTTCCTGGCTGGCCTGAGCGCGTCAAACTGATGCAGGAAAACTGGATTGGCAAGAGCGAAGGCGTGCGCTTTGCGTTCCCGCATGAGATCCGCGGCGCCGACGGTGAGCTGATTGGCGGTGGGCGTATGTACGTGTTCACGACGCGCGCCGACACCATCCTGGGTGTGAGTTTTTGTGCGGTTGCGCCCGAACACCCGCTTGCGCAGCACGCAGCAGCCACCAACCCGCAACTCGCAACCTTCATCGAAGAATGCAAGGCGGGCGGCACCACTGAGGCCGAGCTC
>JBBSRS010000027.1:0-13131 GCA_038242795.1 Burkholderiales bacterium | reverse complement strand
GTCGAGCGTTCGCAAATCCTGGACGAGAACGACCGGCTGCGCGGCGAAGACAAGACGCCCGCGACCTACACGAACCTGCTGCTGGGCATCACCAAAGCCTCGCTGTCCACCGACAGCTTCATCAGCGCCGCGTCGTTCCAAGAAACCACGCGCGTGCTGACCGAAGCCGCGATCATGGGCAAGCGCGACGAGTTGCGCGGCTTGAAGGAAAACGTGATCGTTGGCCGCCTGATCCCGGCCGGCACCGGCATGGCCTACCACGAGGCGCGCAAGGCCAAGGACCTGATGGACGACTCCGAGCGCCGCGCCATCGCCGAGTCCGAAGCCGCCGAACTCGAAGCCTCTCAGGCTGAAACCAGCGACGAGAACGCCGCCGCCGAGTAACTTCTGCGAACACATGGTGCCTTGACAGGCACCCGGCCCCGCCCTTGAAAAAGCGCGGGGCTTTTTCATGGCTGGAAAACCACTTCTTATCAATGAAATCAGGCTTCTGCGGAATGTAGATGTGCGGTATCTGCTATTAATAAAATAGCGTTTAAACAGCGGCACGTTTTCCAGGCTTGGAAAAATTGGCGTCGTTCTTGCCGTCATCACGCCAAAATGGTCAGGGAGATGACGGATTTCAGTGCGAAACTGTCCTGCTTCACAAGGAATTGGCCCATGTCATTGCAAACCATTGTTTCCCTCACCCTGCTGGCCATGCTGGTGTTCTGGGCGGTGGGTGCCTACAACCGGCTGGTGCGGCTCAAGAACGTCATTGCCAATGCGTTCGGCCAGATCGATGTCCAGCTCAAGCGCCGCTACGACCTGATTCCCAACCTGGTGGAGGCGGCCAAAAAATACCTGGCGCATGAGCAGGCCACGCTGGAAGCGGTGATTGCCGCCCGCAACCAGGCCCGCAGCGCCAGCGATGCGGTGCGAAGCCGCCCTGGCCAGGCCGAAGCCGTCATCGCGCTGGCCGCCGCCGAGCAGACGCTGGACGGCAGCCTGGGGCGGCTGTTTGCGCTGGCCGAGGCCTACCCCGACCTGAAGGCCGACCAGACCATCCGCGAACTCAGTGAAGAACTCACCAGCACCGAAAACAAGGTCGGCTTTGCCCGCCAGGCTTACAACGACGCCGTGCTTGACTACAACAATGCCCAGGGCCAGTTTCCTGCGCTGCTGCTCGCCCGTGCTTTCGGTTTCGTGCCCTCCGTGATGCTGCAGGCCACCGAGAACGCCACAGAGCGCCAGGCGGTTCGCATCCAGATGTAGCGACCTGGGGGATCAATAAATGCGGTTTTTTCAAGCGCAGGAAAAGGCCAGGGCGCAAACCCTGCGGCTGCTGGTGCTGTTCGGGCTGGCCGTGGTGGCGCTGGTGCTGTCCGTCAATGGCGCACTGGCGCTGACCTGGCGGCTGGTGACGCCGGGCTGGACCGGCTATCCGGCATATTTTTTCAGTGTCAACACCGGCATCACGCTGTTGTTCGTGCTGGGCGGCTGGTGGCTGGAAACCTCGGTGCTGGCCGGCGGGGGCCAGGCGCTGGCGCGTCAGGCGGGCGCCCGGGACGCCTGGCCGGCCAGCCGCGAGGGGGAGCAGCGCCTGTGCAACATCGTGCAGGAACTGGCAATTGCCGCCAGCATGAAGCCGCCCCAGGCGATGGTGCTGCCGCGCGAGGACAGCATCAACGCCTTTGCCGCCGGCTGGGACGAGGATGACGCCATCGTGGCCGTCACGCAGGGCGCGCTGGAGCGCCTGAGCCGCGATGAACTGCAAGGCCTGCTGGCGCACGAGTTCAGCCACCTGCGCGAAGGCGACACCCGGCTGAACATGCGGCTGGCCGGCATGGTGTGCGGGCTGGAGATGATTTTCAGCCTGGGCCAGCGCATGTGCGAAATCGATGAAAACGGCAACCGCTCCTTTCTGGCGTTGCCGGGTTTTGCCATCATGGGCACCGGCTCGCTGGGCTGGCTGGCGGGCCGGGCGCTGAAGGCGGCGGTGTCGCGCCAGCGTGAATTCCTGGCCGATGCGCGCGCCGTGCAGTTCACCCGCAGCAAGGACGGGCTGGGCGGCGTGCTGCGCAAGGTCGCCGGGGAACGGGCCAGGGCCGGTCGATGGCCGGGCGGCAGGGCGCATCACCTGCACCCGGCGGTGCACCACATGCTGCTGGTCAGCGACGCCGCCCCGACGCGCTGGTTTGCCAGCCACCCGCCGCTGGCCGAACGCATCCGCCGGATTTACGGCCGGTCGATGCCGGTGCTGTCTGCCCGGCACGACGAGGCCGTGACACGGCCTGACGCCCTGTTCTAGAGCGCATTCGTTCTGGCCCGCAAAGGATTGTCAGCATCAAAAAGACCTCTTGCGCACGCTGCGCATGCGCTGGCAGCTGTTGTTTGCGTCGCAAAAATATGGTGTTTCCTGCATGCCGTGATGGCCGGTCAAACGGGTTACGTCCCGGCCTGGCCCCTTTTTCATGCACCCGGCCCTGCGGGCGCTGCACAAGGACTTTGTCCCGACCGTGGCCGGGGCTGGTCTAATAGGGCGAAATTGCCGCCCGCCGTCCGGGCGGATTGACGCCGGCCGGTGCAAGGCCGGACTTGACCACACCGAACCGATGCCACCTCCACCGAATTCTTCCCCGTCCGCCCAAGTCCCGTTATGGCGCCAGCTTCAAGGCGCCGCTTCCGTGTTGATGGCCGTGCGCGACGGCCAGTCGATGACGCCGGCGCTGGAAGACGTCGATGCGCAACTGCGTCCCGGCGTGCAGGCGCTGGCGTTTCATGCGTTGCGCTGGCTGGGCCGGGCCGAAGCGCTGCGCCAGCAGCTCGCCAAGCGCCCGCCGCCGCCCGAAGCCGATGCGCTGCTGTGCGTGGCGCTGGCATTGGCCTGCGGCGAGGAAGCGGCGCCCTACACCGCGCACACGCTGGTCGACCAGGCGGTGGAAGCGGCCAAGCGCAGCGACGCCACGCTGCACCAAGCCAGTTTCATCAACGGCTGCCTGCGCCGATTCTTGCGCGAGCGCGACGCCTTGATGGCGCAGACCGAAAAAAGCCCATTGGCGGTCTGGAACCATCCGCAGTGGTGGATCGACCGGGTGCGCAAGGACCATCCAACGCAGTGGCAGGACATCTTGCGCGCCAACAACAGCCGCGCGCCGCTGATTTTGCGGATCAATGAACGAAAAACGACGCCTGCGCAGTATGTGCAAGCGTTGTTAGCTATGGATATAGGAGCATTTCCGATCGGCGAACACGGTGTGGTGCTGACCGAGGCGCGCCCGGTCATGTCGCTGCCGGGCTTTGCCGAAGGGCATTTTTCAGTGCAGGATGCTGCGGCCCAGCTGGCCGCGCCCTTGCTGCTCGACGGCCTCAAGACCGCCGACGAGGGCCAGCCTCGCCTGCGCATCCTGGACGCCTGCGCCGCGCCCGGCGGCAAGACGGCGCACCTGCTGGAGCTGGCCGACTGCGACGTCACCGCGCTGGACATCAACGCCCGGCGCTGCGAGCGCATCGCACAGAACCTGGCGCGCCTGGGCCTGCAGGCGCACATCGTCGTGGGCGACGCCAGCCGGCCCGGCGACTGGTGGGATGGCCGGCCGTACGACGGCATCCTGCTCGACGCGCCGTGCACCGCTTCGGGCATCGTGCGCCGCCACCCCGACGTGCGCTGGCTGCGCCGGCCGACCGACATTGCCCAGCTGGCGGCCATCCAGGGCCGGCTGCTGACCACCCTCTGGCCGCTGCTCAAACCCGGCGGCCGGCTCGTGTATTGCACCTGCTCGGTGTTCAGGGCAGAAGGCGAGCAGCAGGCGCAGGCGTTTGCCGCGAACCAGCAGGGTGCGGTGCTGATGCCTTCCCCCGGACATTTGCTGCCGCAGGGCAGTAGCAAAGGCGCCGTATTCCCTGACAATTTGATGCGTGAACACGATGGCTTTTACTACGCAGTCCTTGAAAAACGCAGCGCTTGAAGCGATTGCGCATGGCCTGCTGGCTGCGTGCCTGTGCCTGCTGTGGGCGTCAGCGACCTGGGCAGCCGCGCCCACCGAAATCACCCAGCTGCGCACCGAGCGCACGGACGACGGGGTCTACCTCTCGGCGGTGGTGCGGTTTGACGTGCCGCCTGTTGTGGAAGATGCGCTGCTCAAGGGAATTGCAATCTATTTCGTCGTGGAAGCCGATGTCTACCGCGACCGCTGGTACTGGACCGACCTGCGCGTGGCCAGTGCCGCCCGCACGCTGCGCCTGGCCTACCAGCCCCTGACCGGCCGCTGGCGCGTGAACATCGTCTCCGGCCTCATCACCAGTTCGTCGGGCCTGCGCGCCACGCTGAGCCAAAACTACGAAACCCTGCCCGAAGCGCTTTCAGCGATCCAGCGCGTGACCCACTGGAAAATTGCCGACGCCGCCGAGGTCGAGCCGGGCGAGCCCTACATGCTCAGCCTGAATTTCTGGCTCGATTTGTCGCAGTTGCCGCGTCCTTTCCAGATCGGTGTCGCCGGCCAGCGCGACTGGACCATTTCTGCCCAGGTCCGTGACCGGCTCCGCCTGACGCCTGCGCCGCCCGCCGCCGAGGGGGGCAAATGAGCCGCACCGTCAAACTGATCACCCTGAAAAGCAGTTCTGCGTTTCGCTGGACCGTGGGTGTGGGGGGCGGTCTGGTCGTGGCGCTGGGCCTGGTCCTGCTGTATCTGCTGACCCAGGCCACCGACAACCGCGAACTGTACGAGCGCAATTACGCCTTGCTTTTCGGCTTGAACGTGGCCGTCGCCGCCGTGCTGCTCGGGGTTGTCGGGTGGATCACCCTGCGCCTGGTGCTGCGGGTGCGCCAGGGGCGGTTTGGCAGTCGCTTGCTGGTCAAGCTGGCCGCCATCTTTGCGCTGGTCGGCCTGATGCCCGGCCTGATGATCTATGTGGTGTCCTACCAGTTCGTGTCGCGTTCGATTGAAAGCTGGTTCGACGTCGAGGTCGAGTCCGCGCTTGCGGCCGGCCTGAACCTGGGGCGTGCAACCCTCGACACCCTCGCCGCAGACACGGGAAACAAGACACGCCAGGCCGCCACGCAACTCGCGGAAACGCCGGATGCAACGGTCGGCCTGGCACTGGAGCGCCTGCGTGACCAGCTCGGCGCCAGCGACGTGGTGCTCTGGAGCGCCTCTGGCCAGCTGATCGCCAATGCCGGCGAATCGCGCTTCCTGATCCAGCCTGAACGGCCGTCGGTGCAGCAGCTGCGCAGCGCGCGCAGCCAGCAGGTGACGACCCAGATCGAAGGACTGGACGAAGTGGTGCCGGGCGGCAATGGCGAACTGGGGGCCGGCACCGGTCCGCCGGCCCCCGGCGTCATCACGGCGCCCCGGGTCAAGGCAATCGCCGTGGTCAACAATCCGAACCTCAGCGTGCTCGGGCAATCGCGTTTCCTGCAGGTCACCACCGTCCTGCCCGCCAGCCTGGTGGCCAATGCGATCGCCGTGCAGGAGGCCAATCGCCAGTACCAGGAGCGGGCGCTGGCGCGCGGCGGTCTGCAGAAAATGTACATCGGCACGCTGACGCTCAGCCTGTTTTTGGCAGTGCTCAGCGCGGTGCTGCTGGCCGTCATTCTGGGCAACCAGCTGGCCAAGCCCCTGCTGCTGCTCGCCGAAGGTGTCAAGCAGGTGGCCTTGGGCGACCTGACGCCCAAGGCCGCGCTCAAGGGCAAGGACGAGTTGGGCGGGTTGACACGCTCGTTTGCCGACATGACGCAGCAACTGGCCGATGCGCGGTCGGCGGTGCAGCACAGCATGAGCCAGGTGGATGCCTCGCGCGCCAACCTGCAGACCATTCTGGACAACCTCACCGCTGGTGTCATCGTGCTCGATGTGCATGGCCGCATCCAGTCGAGCAATCCGGGCGCCACCCGCATCCTGCGCGCGCCCTTGCATGACTTTCAAAACCAGCCGCTCGGGCAGGTGCCCGGGCTGGAAATCTTCGCCAAGGATGTCCTGGCGCAGTTTGCCGACTACCTCAGCAACGCCGCCCAGACGCTGGCCCACTGGCAGCAGTCGTTTGAGCTGCATGGCGCCGGCCACGGGGCCAGCGACAACGCCATCACGCTGATTGCGCGCGGCGCCAAGATGCCCGGCACCGAGGAATACCTGCTGGTGTTCGACGACATTTCCGACATGGTGTCCGCCCAGCGCGCGCAGGCCTGGGGCGAGGTGGCCCGCCGCCTGGCACACGAGATCAAGAAACCGCTCACACCGATCCAGCTGTCGGCCGAGCGGCTGGAAATGAAACTCAACGGCAAACTGGCGCCCATCGAGCAGGCGTTGCTGACCAAGTCGGTCAAGACCATCGTCGACCAGGTGGACGCCATGAAGCGGCTTGTCAACGAGTTCCGTGATTACGCACGCCTGCCAGCCGCCGAGCTGGTGGCGGTGGACCTCAATGCGCTGGTGGGCGACGTGCTGCAGCTTTACCACGGCGATGCGGCAGGTTCCGCAGTGCCCGTGGTGGCCGAGCTCGACCCCGACGCGCCCCCCATCCGGGGCGATGCCCAGTTGTTGCGCCAGGTCATCCACAACCTGCTGCAAAACGCGCAGGATGCGCAGGAAGGCAAAGCAAACGCCCTGGTCACCCTCAACACCGACTATTCCGACACATCGCACCGGGTGCGCCTGACGGTACGTGACAATGGGGCGGGTTTTCCGGAGAACATCCTCAAGCGCGCCTTCGAGCCTTACGTCACCACCAAGGTCAAAGGCACCGGCCTGGGCCTGGCGGTGGTCAAGAAAATTGCCGACGAACACGGCGCGCGGATTGATATTTCAAACCGTGTGGTGGAGGGAATCGTGCAGGGCGCGCAAGTGTCGTTATCATTTGGCGTTGCGACTTGACCGCGACCGGGACAATCCAGGCGCAAAAACCTTCATGTCGGCAGTAAACACCTCAACAACAGGCAGGCAGCAATTCAATCATGGCAAATATTCTGGTGGTCGATGACGAGCTGGGCATACGCGACCTTCTCTCAGAAATTCTCAATGATGAGGGGCACCAGGTCGATCTGGCTGAAAATGCCGCCCAGGCCCGCGCTGCCCGGGCCTTGGCGCGGCCCGATCTGGTGCTGCTCGACATCTGGATGCCCGACACCGATGGCGTGACCCTGCTCAAGGAATGGTCGTCCACTGGCTTGCTGACCATGCCCGTCATCATGATGAGCGGACATGCCACCATCGACACGGCGGTCGAAGCCACCAAGATCGGCGCCATGGCCTTCCTGGAAAAGCCCATCACGCTGCAAAAGTTGCTCAAGGCCGTCGAGCAAGGCCTTGCCCGAACGGTTGCCCGGCCACCCGCCAGTGCCTTGAAACCAACTGTGCCCATGGTCGATTTCGTGCCTGAAGTGCTCATGGCAGGCAGTGTCGTGATGGCTGTTGCCGACAGAGGCCTGCAGTCAACCCAGAGCTTCATGCTCGAAAAGCCGCTGCGTGACGCGCGCGACGAGTTTGAAAAAGCGTACTTCGAATTTCACCTGGCCAAGGAAGGCGGCTCCATGACGCGCGTCGCTGAAAAAACCGGTCTCGAGCGAACCCACCTTTACCGAAAACTCAAGCAACTCGGCGTTGACCTGACACGCGGCAAGCGCAATCAGTAAATTTTGGGGCCGCAACCCGGGGAATCGCTCCTTCGGGTGATATATACTCTTGTGCTCAGGCCCGGTAGCTCAGTCGGTAGAGCAGAGGATTGAAAATCCTTGTGTCGGTGGTTCGATTCCGCCCCAGGCCACCAAGGTTACCCTTGCAAAAAGCCAACCCATGCGGTTGGCTTTTTTGTTTCCGGGGACAAACAGTCCTCGTGACCTGTCCATTTCGGGGCTGGTGCCTTTTTGGAAAAATTTCCTCACTTCTTCGCTGGCCATTGGGCATACCTGCAATGGACCGGACTGTCGATGCCGGACTACAGGGACAAAGCGCCAGCACTGGAAGTTTGTTGAACCAATAGTAGAACAATCACCCTTTGAATTCACTTTTTAAGGGCAGGCGATGAAGGTAATCATTTGGATCGTAGTTGGCATATTTCTTATCGGACTGGCCGTAGTGCTGGGACTTGGCAAGCTCATCTTTTAACCGTGCATTGCCGAACAAAAACGCCAACCCCTGCGGTTGGCGTTTTTGTTTCCGGAGATTCACAGTCGGCGCGTTCGGTCTGTGTCCGGGCACTTGCTTTTCCCATAAAGCTTTTTCTACTTATGACCGTTGCCAACGGTTTCTTCCGTGCGGCTTATGTTCGCCAGCTCATGTTTTGCGCTGGCACACAGGCGCAGTATTACGCTGGATTGCCGCCGACATATTGGTTTACCGGCAGAAACGGGAGCAGGAAGCCATTTTCGGGAAAGCCTGTCCATTCCAGCTGGCAGGGCGCGTATTGGCTGTGTTGGATGCCTGTCTGGTCAGGCGCGCCGATGAACCGTGACCCTGCCAACCGCTGTAATCAACAAGGTTTGACACGGGAGGCAACTCGACGAACCGTGGGCCGGAAGAATTGACAAATCTGGTCAAATCAGCGCCCTTGCCTCAATTTAAGAGGTCAAAAGATAGATTGGATACAGTATGTCGCACGCTAACCTTCTTTAAAACATAAAAGCGAATGACGGAGAGACACGCGGATGAATGTCGAATGTATTCCAGCCCAATTGCGATTCCTTGAAGGCGGCGGCGAGATGGGGCAGATGATCCGAGCGCACGACTGGTCCGCCACACCTTTGGGACCACCGGCAGATTGGCCGCAGAGTTTGCGTACCTCGGTGCGCCTGATGCTCAACACCGGCCATCCGATTTTCATCATTTGGGGGTTAGACGGGCTGTGTTTCTACAACGATGCTTTCCGCCCTTCGTTGGGGCATGAACTCCATCCGTCGTCGCTGGGGCGCCCTGCCCGCGAAGTATGGGCTGAGGTCTGGGATTCCATCGGTTGGCAAATTGACCAGGTCATGCGCGGCGATGGGGCAACCTGGAATGAAAACCGGCTCATTCCCATGACGCGAAACGGCGTTCGCGAAGATGTGTATTGGACCTACAGCTACGGGCCCATCGATGATGACAGGGCATCCCGGGGCGTTGGAGGCATCTTGGTCATCTGCCACGAGACAACTGCCCAGATGCTGCTGGCTGCACAGCTCAAAACAAGCCAGGAACGCCTCCAGCTTGCCTTGTCGGGCGGTCGGGGCATTGGCATCTGGGACTGGGATGTGCAGGCAGATCGCGTCGTGGTGGATGAACGATTTGCGCGTCTCTATTCGGTTGACCGGGCAAAAGCCGCTGTCGGCTCGTCCATTGCCGAGTTTTTTACCGCGATGCATTCCGACGATGCGGACCGGGTGCAACGCAGCATCGCGGAGGCGATGAAAACGGGCCGGTTGTTCAGCGAGGAGTACCGCCTTGTTTCTGCGCAGGGCAAGGAAACCTGGGTGTTGGCCGAAGGACGGTGCGAGTTGTCTGCCGATGGCGTTCCCATTCGATTTCCGGGTGTGAGCTTTGACATTACCGAACGCAAGCTGACCGAATTGCGGCTTCAGGATCTGAATGCCGATCTTGAGCGCAGGGTCATCGAGCGAACCCTTGAGCGGGGACGCACTTGGCAGATCAGTCGGGAACTGCTTGGCGTCATCAACCTGCAAGGCTATTTCGAAGCCTCCAACCCCGCATGGCAAACCATTCTCGGCTGGTCGGAAACAGAAATGGCCAGCAAGGTGTTTTTCGATCTCGTCCATCCAGACGATGTGCCCAAGACCCGGGCCGCATGGATTGCGGCAACCGAACGCGGCATTCCTGTGCTGCGCTTCGAGAACCGGTATGTGTGCAAAGACGACAGCCACCGGTGGTTGTCCTGGGTTGCGATACCGGAAGGGGACAAGGTTTACTGCAGCGCGCGTGACGTGACCGAAGAAAAGGAAGGGGCAGAAGCCTTGCAGGCTGCTGAAAGTGCCCTGCGACAAGCCCAGAAGATGGAGGCAGTGGGTCAACTCACCGGCGGTCTGGCCCACGATTTCAACAACCTGCTTGGCGCCATCGGCGGCAGCCTTGAGGTCGTTGAACGAAATGTTGCAACCGGGAAACTCGAGAGGATTGACCGTTACCTGGCCATGGCGCGCGCATCGGTCAAAAGGGCGGCGGCGCTGACCCATCGACTGCTGGCCTTTTCGCGTTTGCAGACCCTGGACCCCAAACCGGTGAACATGAACCGGCTGGTCGCCGACATGGAAGACCTCATCAGACGCACGATGGGCCCGGCCGTGCATGTCGAGGTGGTGGGCGCCAGCGGGCTGTGGCCAACGCTGGTCGATCCGGGCCAGCTTGAGAATGCCTTGCTCAACCTGTGCATCAACGGCCGGGACGCGATGCCGGACGGCGGAAGGCTGACGATCGAAACAGCGAACCAGTGGTTTGACGACCGTTTGGCGAAGGAACGCGATCTCGACCCGGGCCAGTACGTTTCGCTGTGCGTAACGGACACCGGCGTTGGCATGCCGGCGCATGTCGCGGCCAAGGCGTTCGACCCGTTTTTCACGACCAAGCCGATGGGGTCCGGTACGGGCCTCGGGCTGTCGATGACTTATGGTTTTGCGCGCCAATCCGGCGGTCAGGCGCGTATTTACTCCGAAGTGGGTCAAGGCACGACACTTTGCATCTACCTGCCAAAGCACAACGAGGACGTCGTGGAAAACATCCAGAGGCAGAGCCTTTGCGGCGGACAAACCGGTGACGGCGAAGTCATCCTGGTCATTGACGACGAGCCGATCATCCGAACCCTGGTCGTTGAGTTGCTGCAGGACGCGGGCTACCTTGCGCTGGAGGCGCCGGACGGGCCGAGCGGCCTCCGCGTTCTGCAAAACGCCGGAAGAATCGATCTGCTGATCACCGATGTCGGGCTGCCCGGAGGCATGAACGGTCGCCAGGTGGCCGACGCGGCGCGCTTGATGCGGCCAGAACTCAAGGTGCTGTTCATCACCGGTTACGCAGAAAATGCCGTAGTCGGGAACGGCCATGTCGAGAAGTGGATGTCCGTTGTGACCAAGCCGTTCGACCTGGACATGCTGGAGCACAAGATCAAGGAGATGCTGGTCACCTGATCGCATGCGGGCTTTTGGCTGTCCTGAATCGATGCGCCTGACCTGGCGCAAACAGCTTTTTCAGCAGCCGAGCCAAAAACAGACAGGTCAACCGCCTGTCGCACCCTATACTGTATGGATGAACAGTATATTTTTGCCAACCCAACCGGTGCCTGTTTCCGATGCGCCGCTGTTGGCAAGACTGCTCATCAGCCGGGTCTGTGCCGGCTTTCCGTCTCCCGCCGAAGACCTGGGTGCCCAGCGTATTGACCTCACGCAGGTGCTCATCACGCATCCCCAGGCCACCTTTTTGCTGCGCGCCAGAGGCCACTCGATGGTGCAGGCAGGCATTTTTGACAATGACATCATGGTGGTGAACCGTGCCGTCACGCCGCGCCACAAGCATATTGTCGTGGCTGTGGTGGATGGCGAATTCACCGTCAAGCGTCTGTACCAGTTGGGTGGGCGCATCAAGCTGCAGGCTGCCAACCCCACGTATCCCGACATCGTTCCGCATGACGACCAGACCATCGAGGTCTGGGGCGTGGTCACTGCCTGCATCAAGCAGTTCATTGCCTGACACCAAGCAAAACGGGCCGCCTCCATGTACGCCCTGATCGATGGCAACAACTTTTATGTCAGCTG
The DNA here is from genome assembly GCA_038242795.1 of Burkholderiales bacterium. Taxonomy (GTDB): domain Bacteria; phylum Pseudomonadota; class Gammaproteobacteria; order Burkholderiales; family Burkholderiaceae_C; genus Polaromonas. The sequence continues at coordinate 1,427 of JBBSRS010000027.1, read as the reverse complement.
CGAGCGGGTGTTTCGCCCCAGCCTGACAGGCCATCCGGTGGTGGTGCTCAGCAACAATGACGGCTGCGCCATCGCGCGGTCCAACGAAGCCAAGGCGCTGGGCATCGCCATGGGCGCGCCCTGGTTCGAAATCGAGCACATGGCCGAATCGGCGGGCCTCGTGGCCTTGTCGGCCAACTTTGCCCTTTATGGCGACATGAGCGACCGCATGATGAGCCTGGCCGCCGGGCTCGGGCCTGCGCAGGAAATCTACTCGATTGACGAGTCGTTCATTGACCTGGCGGGCGTGCGTGGCTGCCTGTCAGAGCGCGGCCTCAAGGTGCGGACACGCATCCTGGACTGGATTGGCATTCCTTGCTGCGTGGGCATGGGCGCGACCAAGACACTGGCCAAGCTGGCCAACCATGTGGCCAAGACCGCCGAACGCAAACCCGGCAGCTACCCCCCCGGCTTGGCCCAGGTGTGCAACCTGGCCGAACTCACGCCTGCAGCGCTCAATGAGGTGCTGGCCGTCACCGCCGTGAGCGAGGTCTGGGGTGTGGGGCGACGCATCACGGCGCAGCTCAAGGAAAGCGGTGTGCATACGGCGCTGGACCTGGCCCGGCTGGACCCGGCGATGGTGCGCAGGCGCTGGTCGGTGGTGCTGGAGCGCACGGTGCGCGAGTTGCAGGGCATGGCGTGCATTGCGCTTGACCTTGCGCCGGCGCGCAAGCAGGAGATTGCCTGCACCCGTTCATTTGGGCACCCGCTCACGGAGCTGATCGATTTGAACCAGGCTGTCACCGAATTCGCCAGCCGGGCAGCGCACAAGCTGCGCCGTCAGGGCAGCCTGACCCATCAGGTGCTGGTTTTTGTTCGCACCAGTCCCTTTCGGCAAGCGCCCCAGTACAGCCGCTCGATCAGCATCCCGCTTCGCCGGCCCAGCGCCGATACGGGCGTGATCGCCGAGGCCGCGCTCAGGGGGCTGCGTTCCATCTACCGGCCGGGGTACCAGTTGGCCAAGGCCGGGGTCATGCTGCTGGAATTGCAGCCTGCGACCGTGCAGCAGGCAGAACTGGATCTGGCGCATGGCGAGGTGCCCGAAAGAAGCGAGAGAAGCCGCTTGATGACCGCCATGGACGAGCTCAACCAACGCTACGGCCGGGGAACGGTGCACATGGCCAGCCGTGGGCTGGCAGGCGACACGAAGGCCTGGGCCATGAAGCAGGAAAGGCTCACGCCGGGGTACACGACGTGCTGGGCAGACATGCCGGTGGTGCGGGCGTGACAAAGTGGCCGGGTAAAGTCTGCCGCAGTTCGGTGGGCACTTTCACCTGGCCCACCGTGCAGGCGTCACTGCCGCCTCGTCCGTGCTGCCTGCCGCGCAGTGTGCTGCAACCGGATCAGCCGAGCAGGCCGACGATGATGTCCACGATCAGGTTGTTTTG
>JBBSRS010000026.1:0-13172 GCA_038242795.1 Burkholderiales bacterium | reverse complement strand
GACGCAGCTGAGCGAAAGCTTCCAGCATGCCAATGTGCGGCTCTGGTTCGGCCGGGTGGGCGAGCGGCTGTGGGTCAGCCCGCGCTTTCACCGGCTGCACCACAGCAGTGGCATAGGACATGAAACGCCGGTCCAGGCAAGCTCTAGCGCAGCACGCGAGGAGACAATCGCGGGGGCGTTTCCCCCATCAGTCGGGGCCGCGGAACCGACTTTGCCGGGCCGCAGGCGCAGCGCCCCCCCGGGGGGCAGCGCCCCCCCGGGGGGCAGCGAACCACACGAAGTGGGGAGCGTGGGGGCCTATAAATTGGGGGGACACAATTTTGGCGTGCTGCTCCCGTGGTGGGACATGCTGTTTGGCACGGCCAATTTCGAGCATCGCTATGACCCGACCGGCGTGCGCGACCAGGTCGAGCAGCAGCGCGACTACGGCAGCGGCTTCTGGTCGCAGCAGTGGCTGGGCATGAAACGGCTGTTCGGGCGCGCATGAGGCCTTCATGAACACCATGCTGGATTCCTTCTGGCGGGCGGTGATGTACTGCCTGCACCCCCGCGTCATTGCGCTGTCGATCCTGCCGGTCATCATCATGGGCGTGCTGTCGCTGACGCTGGGCTATCTCTACTGGGAAGACGCCTTGGTCGCGGTGCGCGGCAGCCTGGAAAACTTCGAGCTGGTCAACGCCATGGTGCACTGGCTGGAAGGCATCGGCCTGGGCAGTTTGCGGCTGGTGCTGGCGCCGGCGCTGGTGCTGTTTTTGTCCATTCCGGTGATCGTCATTTTTACTTTGCTGCTCGTGGCGGTGTTCATGACGCCCAGCATGGTTGCGCTCGTGGCGAGCCGTCGGTTTCCGCAGCTGGAGCGCAAAAAAGGCGGCTCGATGCTCGCCAGCATCGTCTGGTCGCTGGGCTCGACCCTGCTGGCCATCGTGGCGCTGGTGGCAACGGTGCCGTTGTGGCTGGTGCCGCCGCTGATTTTGATCCTGCCGCCGCTGATCTGGGGCTGGCTGACCTACCGTGTCATGTCTTACGACGCCCTGGCCGACCATGCCAGCCGCGACGAGCGCGAGCAGTTGTTCCGCGAAAACCGCCTGCCGCTGCTCGGCATTGGCGTGCTCAGCGGCTACCTTGGCGCGGCGCCCAGCCTGCTCTGGGCCTCGGGCGCCATGTTCATCGCCATGGCGCCGGTCGTGGTGCCGCTGGCGATCTGGATCTACACCCTGGTGTTTGCCTTTTCATCGCTCTGGTTTGCCCATTACTGCCTGGCGGCGCTGGAGCAGCTTCGCAAGAGAAATAGCGCTGCAGCGCACGACCTGCCTGCACAGGCTGCTACCGAATTAATAGTTGACGAGTCGTCCGCACGAACCTTGCAGCGTGCGCCAGGCGGCAGTTTCACGGATTTACCGACCCAACCCCAGGACCCTTTTGCATGACCCCTTCATTCGGACTCATCATCATTGGCGATGAAATTCTTTCAGGCAAACGCAACGACAAGCATTTGCCCAAGGTCATCGAACTGCTGGCCGCCAGGGGCCTGCCGCTGGCCTATGCCGAGTATGTCGGCGACGACCCGGAACGCATCACCGCGACGCTGGCACGCGTTTTTGCCGCCTGCCGCGCATCCGGTGATGTGGTGTTTTGCACGGGCGGCATCGGCGCCACACCGGACGACCACACCCGCCAGTGCGCCGCCCGGGCGCTGGGCGTGGAACTGGTGCTGCATCCCGAAGCCAAACGACTGATTGAAGAGCGCATACGCGACACCGCCAAAGAGCAGGGCGCCGCCTACGAGCCCGACCGCCATGACAACCTGCACCGCCTGAACATGGGCGTGTTTCCCGTCGGTGCCGAGATCATTCCCAATCCCTACAACAAGATTCCGGGTTTCAGCTGCTTTGTCGATGCAGTGAACAGCAGCTTGTCTGCAACAGGACCAATTCCATCAACACGCAACGCGGAATTGGGCGTTATTCCAAGCCAGCCAGGGCCGCAGGACCGGCTTAGCCGGACTGCAGGCGCAGCGGCCCCCTCGGGGGGCAGTGACCCACACGAAGTGGGGGAGCGTGGGGGTCTGCAATCAGCGGTCCCCTCGGGGGGCAGCGACCCACACGCAGTGGGGGAGCGTGGGGGCATCCACTTTTTTCCGGGGTTCCCGGTCATGGCCTGGCCCATGATCGAATGGGTGCTGGACCACCACTGTGTGCATCAACATCAGCCCTCGGGCGCGGTCGAAAAATCAGTCATCGTGATGGGGTCGATGGAGGCCACGCTGACCCCCCTGATGATCGCCATTGAAGATGGGCACGCCGGCGTGAAGGTGTTCAGCCTGCCCAGTGTTGACCATCCGCAGTATGGCCGCCATATCGAGTTGGGCGTCAAAGGCCCGGCAGAAGCGGTCAACCGGGCTTATCCAGCCTTGCTGGCAGGCTTGCACCAATTCAATCTCAAGCTGGGCCCCGAATTGGTGCGATAACAAGAATCGTCGCACAACAAGCCAAAAATGCACCGTAACAGTGCGTTTTTGGCTTGTTTTTTGAAACTGCTGTTTCAAATCAAGTCAATCGCTGTTCACTGACGCCAATAGCGGCGTCACAATGGCGGGCCTAACCAAAAAACCTGTCCTTCCCGGCTTTGGCACAAAAAGTGCATTCAACCCAAGCTGTACCGAATTTTTAACCCACCATCCAGCACAGGAGATTTTGATGGCAAAGACCGTCGCAGACGTCATGAACATGGTCAAGGAAAACGAAGTCAAGTTCGTTGACTTCCGTTTTACCGACACCCGGGGCAAACAGCACCACACCACGGTGCCCGTGTCGCACTTTGATGAAAACACATTCACCGACGGCCATGCATTCGACGGATCGTCCATTGCGGGATGGAAGGGCATCGAAGCCTCCGACATGCAGCTGATCCCCGATCCGAACACGGCCAACATTGATCCGTTCTTTGAGGAAACGACGCTGATCATGACGTGCGACGTGATCGAGCCGACGGATGGCAAGGCCTACGAGCGCGATCCGCGCTCGATTGCCAAGCGCGCAGAAGCCTACTTGAAGTCCACCGGCCTGGGCGACACCGCCTTCTTCGGACCCGAACCAGAATTTTTCATCTTCGACGGCGTGCGCTGGAGTACCGAGCCGGGCCACACCTTCTACGAAATCGAAGAGTACGAAGCACCGTGGAACAGCGGCACCAAGCTCGAAGGCGGCAACCGAGGCCACCGCCCGACCAACAAGGGCGGCTATTTCCCCGTTCCTCCGGTCGACAGCACGCAGGACATGCGCGCTGAAATGTCGCTGATCCTGGAGTCGCTCGGCATTCCGGTCGAGGTGTTCCACCATGAAGTCGCCGGCGCTGGCCAGAACGAGATCGGCACGCGTTTTTCGACCCTGGTCGAGCGCGCTGACTGGACCATCCTGCAAAAGTATGTGGTGCACAACGTGGCCAACGCCTATGGCAAGACCGCCACCTTCATGCCCAAGCCTTACGCTGGCGACAACGGCTCGGGCATGCATGTGCACCAGTCGGTCTGGAAAGACGGCAAGAACCTGTTTGCCGGCGACGGCTATGCCGGCCTGAGCGACTTTGCGCTGCACTACATCGGCGGCATCATCAAGCACGCCAGGGCCCTGAACGCCATCACCAACCCCGGCACCAACAGCTACCGTCGCCTGGTGCCGCACTTCGAGGCCCCGGTCAAGCTGGCGTATTCGGCCAAGAACCGCTCCGCGTCGATCCGCATTCCTTACGTGGCCAACCCCAAGGGCCGCCGCGTCGAAGCGCGCTTCCCCGATCCGCTGATGAACCCTTACCTGGGCTTCGCAGCCCTGCTGATGGCCGGCATGGACGGCGTGGAAAACAAGATCCATCCCGGCGAAGCCGCCACCAAGGACCTGTACCATCTGCCGCCGGAAGAAGACAAGCTGGTGCCGACCGTCTGCCACAGCCTGGACCAGGCGCTGGAAGAACTCGACAAGGACCGCGCCTTCCTCACCAAGGGCGGTGTGTTCACCGACAGCATGCTCGATGCCTACATCGAGCTGAAGATGGGCGAAGTCAACCGCACCCGCGTCGAAGTCGCGCCGGTCGAATTCGACATGTACTTCTCACTGTAAGCACGGCCCTTCCACCGGTTTTCCTGGCAAGACGGAAGGCCAGCAGCGCATGAAAAAGGATGGCAGAAGCCATCCTTTTTCATTGGGGCTGTGGAACACAGGCATTGCAGATTTCGCATTTTTTACGCTTTGACGCATACTCTCAGGCGATACCTGTTTCCACCCTGAACACTGCATGCAAACGGCTCCAGACGCTGGGCACTTTCCAATGAAAAAAACCGCATTCCGGCATTCCCTGCCATCTTTTTTGTCCCTGTCGCTGGTTTCCCTGTTGCTGCTTGGCGCGGGCTCCAGTGCCTGGGCGCAACAGATTTTTCGCTGCACCGGCGTCGGCGGCACAGCGCCCGAATACATCAACAACGTCAAGGAGGCGCAGTCGCGCAACTGCAAGCCGGTTTCGGGCGGCAATGTCACGGTGGTGCAGGGCACGCCGGTGCCCAAGGCGCCGGCGCGCGCGACCCCCAGTCCTGCGGCGGGCAATTCGCGAGCGGACATCGGTCCCGGCCAGCAAGCGCGCGACAGCGATTCGCGCATCATCCTGGAGTCTGAACTCCGGAAATCCGAGGCCCGGCTGGCCGAGCTGCAAAAGGAATACAACAACGGCGAGCCCGAGAAGCAGGGCATCGAGGGGCGCAACTACCAGCGTTACCTGGACCGTGTCAGCGACCTGAAAGACAGCATCGCGCGCAGCCAGAGCGACGTCGCCGGCCTGAGGCGCGAAATTTCCCGCCTGCCTGCGGCAAATTAGGCCGGGTGGCGGCTGCTTCTGCATGAAAATGGGGCGCTTGAACAAGCCATCCATTCCCACCCTTCCGTCTTCCTTTCCGGCTTCGGGCACCCTGAGGTTCCAGGCCTTTGACCTGCTGGCCACCCTGGTGGCGGTGGTCCGCACCAATGGCTGCGTGGTGTTTGCCAATGCCGCGCTCGAAGACGCCCTCGGCACCTCGCGGCGGACCATCGAGGGCTCGCAACTGCCCGAATGCTTCACCGAGCCACACATCCTCAAGCATGCGCTGGAAGGCGCCGGCAGCAATGAATTTGCCGCGCTGCGCTACGACGCCTGGCTGCGCCGCATGAACCACGAGCCGATGCCGGTGCATGTGGTGGTGGCGCAAACCGACACGCCCGGCGAAGCCATCGTCGAAATGCTGCCGCTGGAGCAGCAGGCCAGGCAGGACCGCGAAGAACGCCTGATCGACCAGGCACAGGCCAACAAGGAGCTGATCCGCAACCTGGCGCACGAGATCAAGAACCCGCTGGGCGGGATTCGCGGCGCAGCGCAGTTGCTGCAGATGGAAATCGGCAAGGACCTGACCGAATACACGCAGGTGATCATCCACGAAGCCGACCGCCTGCAGTCACTGGTGGACCGCCTGCTGGCGCCACACCGCCGGCCGCACCTGGTGGGCGACGTGAACATCCACGAGGTCTGCGAGCGCGTGCGTTCGCTCATCCTGGCCGAGTTTCCCAAAGGGCTGCGGGTGGTGCGTGACTACGACACGTCGATTCCCGAATTTCGCGGCGACCGCGAGCAACTGATTCAGGCCGTGCTGAACATTGCCCACAACGCGGCCCAGGAACTGGCGCAGCACATCACGGCAGGCGACGCCACCATCACGTTCAGGACGCGGGTGGCGCGGCAGGTCACTTTTGGCAAGCAGCGCTACCGCCTGGCACTGGAATTGCATGTGATCGACAATGGGCCGGGTGTTCCGGACTCCATCAAAGACCGTATCTTTTATCCCCTGGTCTCAGGGCGTGAAGGCGGTTCGGGGCTGGGGCTGACACTGGCGCAAACCTTTGTCCAGCAACACCACGGCTTGATCGAGTGCGAAAGCCGGCCCGGCCATACAGACTTCAAGCTGCTGATACCGCTGCCCTGAAGTCTGCTGTCTTTGATTTCAAAGATAACCACGCTCCAAGCAAAGGGATACCCAAGCATGAAACCGATCTGGATTGTTGACGATGACCAGTCCATCCGGTTTGTTCTGGAAAAAGCGCTGCTGCGCGAAGGCCTGCCCACGCGCAGCTTCACCAATCCGCGCGAAGTCCTGGCAGCGCTCGACGTGGCCACCGAAGGCGACGGGCCGCAAATCCTGGTCAGCGACATCCGCATGCCGGGCGGCTCGGGCCTGGACCTGCTGGAAAAGGTCAAGGCCCGGCTGCCCGGCCTGCCGGTCATCATCATGACGGCCTTTTCCGACCTGGACAGCGCCGTGTCGGCCTTTCAGGGCGGGGCGTTTGAATACCTGCCCAAGCCCTTTGACCTGCACAAGGCCACCGAGTTGATTCGCCGCGCCGTCGAGGAAAGCCAGCGCGAGGAAGTGGCCGAGGAGCGCATGGCCGCCGCGCCTGAAATGCTGGGGCAGGCGCCAGCGATGCAGGATGTGTTCCGCGCCATCGGCCGGCTCAGCCAGAGCATGGTCACGGTGATGATCACCGGCGAATCCGGCTCGGGGAAGGAGCTGGTGGCGCGTGCGCTGCACAAGCATTCGCCCCGCGCCATCGGCCCCTTCATCGCCATCAACACCGCCGCCATCCCGAAGGATTTGCTGGAAAGCGAGTTGTTCGGCCATGAGCGCGGCGCGTTCACCGGTGCGCAGACGCTGCGCCGTGGCCGATTCGAGCAGGCCGACGGCGGAACGCTGTTTCTTGACGAGATCGGCGACATGCCGTTTGATTTGCAGACCCGGTTGCTGCGCGTGCTCAGCGATGGCAATTTCTACCGTGTCGGCGGACACAACGCTGTCAAGACCAATGTGCGGGTGATTGCCGCCACGCACCAGGACCTCGAGCAGCGCGTCAAGGAAGGCAGTTTTCGCGAGGACCTGTTTCACCGCCTGAACGTGATCCGCCTGCGCCTGCCGGCGTTGCGCGAGCGGCGCGAGGACGTGTTCATGCTGACGCGCCACTTCCTGCAGCAAAGCGCCAAGCAGCTCGGCGTCGAGCCCAAGCGCATTTCAGAGGCGGCGCTGCAGCAGCTGAGCCTGTTCGGTTTTCCCGGCAATGTGCGCCAGTTGGAGAACATCTGCCACTGGCTGACCGTCATGGCGCCGGCCCAGGTGGTCGAGCCCAAGGACCTGCCGCCCGAAGTGCTCGGCGCAACGCGGGCGTGGACATCCGGTGCGCGGCCAGTTGAAAAAACCGACGTGCCCCGCCAGGAAGGGACCGGCGATGCCGACAGTCAGCCCGCCGTGCATCCGCCTGAATCGCCCGCACTGCCAGCGCAGGCAGCGTGCGCAAACGGTGCCGACAACGGCGCACTGCCATCGGCATGGGAAACCGGGCTTGCGGCCGAGGCGCTGGCCTTGCTGGTGTCGGGCCGCAGCGATGTCTGGGATGTGCTGACGCGCCGGTTTGAATCGCGCCTGATCATGGCTGCGCTGTCCAACACGAATGGCCGCCGCATTGAGGCGGCGCACAAACTCGGCATTGGCCGCAACACCATCACGCGCAAGATCCAGGAATTAAATATTGAGTAAATAAGGGGGTTTGCGCAAGGTGGGCATACGGTAGCAGCTATATTTTCAATAGCATGGTGAATTTTTCCACAAATCGGGTGGTGGCCACATTGCCCACAAGCTGTTGAGGCAACTGATTTCGTCTATGCCCTGTTGAGGGTGGCCAGAAACTCTTGCGCCAGCACATCCGTCAACCCTGCGTTGTGGTTGATGGCCGATTGCACCAGAACAATATGCCTTGGCTCCGGGGCCTGTGCAATTTCGATGACCTGGAGCTTGGGGTCTGCCAGCCACCGGCTGCCGTTGAGCAGGGGAAGAATCGACACGCCCAGCTCAGAGCGGATGAGTTCCACAATGGTTTCGATGGAATTGAGTTCCAGGAATTCGTTGGGCTTGATGCGCAGTTTGCGCAACGTGCGTTCAACGATCTGCCCGGTCAGTTCCGTGCGGTCAAAACGAAGGAAAGGGTGAGACTTCAAAATGGACTGCACCGTCTTTTCGCTCATCTTTCGGGGGCAGACCAACACCATGGGCTCCGAATAGAGGGCGGTCCAGGCCAGGCTAAACCGGCTTTGTCCGGGGTCGCGAACCACCACGGCGGCATCGAGTTCCCCCGAGCCAACCTTGGCCAGCAATTCAATGGACTTGGCAGCGCTGACATGCAGGTCCAGCGAAGGATGACGCTCCCTGACCGCCAGGCAGGCGTGCACCAGGGGCCGGACGGTTGAGACCACAGCGCCAAGGTTCACCGTGCCGGACAAGGTCTCGGTTCCTGCGGCACTCAGCAGTTTTTCATACTGGGCGATGAGGTGCTTGATCTTTGGAAGCAACTCTCGCCCCGTGCCGTTCAGCGTGATGACCTTGCCCCGCCGCTCAAACAGTGGCCGGCGCATTTCGCCTTCCAGCACCCGCATCTGCAAGCCAACGGCGGCCTGGGTCAGCGCGACCTTGAGCGCTGCGCCCGCGAAAGAGCCCTCGGTGGCCACGGCAACGAATGTCTTGAGTGTGCGAATACTGCTCATGGAATGGTGTTTTCAGGTGCGAAAAGACGACTTCTGAATAAAGTCTTTCTTTATCGTAAAGCCAAAATAACTCGATTGATTTTTTTATTGAAGCTTCGATAATTATTGGCATTCACTCCCTCACATGGCTTGTTCCAAAGGATGCACCGATGAAATTTTTCTCTACCGTGTTGCTGTTGACCTGTGCTGCCATGGGCGGGCCATTGGCGCATGCACAGAGCTACCCGGACAGGCCGGTGCGCATCATCATTCCGTTTCCACCGGGCGGTGCGACGGACACGCTGGCGCGCGTGGTGTCCCTGAAAATGGGCAAGACCCTGGGCCAGACCATCATTGTCGAGAACCGCGCGGGCGCGACCGGGGCGATTGGTTCGGACGCGATCGCCAAGGCGGCGCCGGATGGCTACAACCTCTTGCTGGCGACGTCATCGACCCATGCCATCGCGCCGGCCATCAACTCGCGCCTGCCCTACGACGCGGTACGGGACTTCACCCCCATCGCGCAGTTGGGCAGCGCCGCCGCCATCCTGCTGGTGCCCAACAATTCGCCCGCCAAGACCGTGCAAAACCTGGTCGACATTGCCCGCAAGAGCCCGGGGCGCCTCAACTATGGCTCCAGCGGCAAGGGCTCGTATTCGCATCTGGTGGCGGCCATATTCCAGGCCAAGACGAACACGGTCATGACGCATATTCCCTACAAGGGAACCGCGGCGGTGATTCCCGACATGATCGGCGGCAGCATTGACTTCATGTTCGAATCGATCCCGGTGGCTTTGCCGCGGGTGCGTGAAGGACAGCTTCGGGCGCTGGGCGTGACGTCGCCCAAACGCACCCCGCTGGCGCCTGAATTTCCCGCCATTGCCGAAACGGTGCCGGGCTTTGAATCCCTTGTCTGGTACGGACTGTATGGCCCAACGGGCTTGCCGGACGACATTCTCCAGCGCATCAACGCCGCTGCCAACCAGGCGCTTGACGATCCAGAGGTCAAAGCCCAGTTCACCCGGCTCGGCATCGACCCGGCCGGGGGCACGCCACAACAGTTCACGCAGATGGTGGCGGCTGATCTGACCCAGTGGAAGCGCATTGCGACTGATCTCAAGGTGACGCTGGAATAAAACCCGCCTGACCTGCACTGCGCAAATAGAGCGCGACCCGGAAGATTCCCTGTTCGCGCTCAAGGTACGACTGTCTGCAAGCACTGCAGGGTTTCTGCCATACGCGGGCAGTGAAAGCCGGATTTTCAATTTTGCGCAGGCCAGCATCTTTCTCTGATGACTGCAGGCCTGATTTTCCAGCCATTGTTGTTGTGACTTTTTACCCACTTGTCCAGGATCGATTCACATGCGTTTTCTCTCCAACGGCTGCCGCTTTCTGGGCACAGCCTTCTTCATTGCCGCATCCTCGGCCGCGCAGGCCCAAGCCTGGCCTGAGCGACCCGTGCGGCTGGTGGTGCCGTTTCCGGCGGGCGGCGCCACTGACCTGGTGGCAAGGGTCATTGCGCAACGCGTGTCAAAGGACACGGGCCAGCAGGTCATCGTGGACAACAAGGCCGGCGCGGGCGGCACCATCGGCACGGCGGAAGCTGCGAAAGCGGCGGCCGATGGGTACACCCTGCTGCTGACCACCAGCAGCACCCACGCCATCTCGCCGCACCTCATGCCCCGGCTGCCCTACGATGCCGTGAAGGATTTCACGCCGGTCGCGCATCTGGTGGATGCGGCAAGCGTGGTGCTCGTGACGCAGTCGCTGCCGGTCAAAACTGTCGCTGAACTGATCGACTACGCCAAGAAGCATCCCGGCCAGCTCAACTACGCCAGCAGCGGCAACGGCACCATCGTTCACCTGACCACCGAAGCCTTCAAGGCCCAGGCCGGCGTTTTCATGACGCATGTGCCCTACAAAGGCACGGCGCTGGCGATTCCCGATGTGATTTCCGGCTCGGTGCAGGTATTGATCGATTCCATTCCAACCGGCATGCCGCATGTCAAAACCGGACGGCTGCGTGCCCTGGCTGTCACTGGCGACAAGCGTTCGGCCCTGGCGCCCGAGTTGCCGACCGTGGCCGAAGCCGGTCTGCCGGGTTTTTCGTCCGTCACCTGGTTTGGTCTGTATGCACCGCGCAACATGAAGCCTGAACTGGTGGCGCGTGTGCACGATGCCTTTGAAAAAGCCGCCCAGGCGCCTGAGGTGGTGGAAAGCCTGGCCAAGCTCGGCGTGGAACCCGCGCCATCGGGCTCGCCCGCACAGTTCGCCGCCATGGTGTCGGCCGACAGCCAGCGCTGGGCGCGCATCATTCGCGACCGCAAAATCAACCTGGAATGAAAGACCAACCCATGCACAACTCACCTGCGCTCGACTTCACCAACCCCTATCCCTCGGCCCGTTCTGCGGTGTTGGGTCGCAATGTGGTCAGCACCTCGCAGCCCCTGGCCGCCCAGGCCGGCCTGCGCATGCTGCTGGCCGGCGGCAATGCGGTGGATGCCGCCCTCGCCACGGCCATGGCGTTGACCGTCGTTGAGCCGACCGGCTGCGGCCTCGGCAGCGACGGTTTCGCCATCGTTTGGGACGGCAAGGAACTGCACGGCCTGAACGCCTCGGGCCGCTCGCCTGCGGCCTGGTCGGCCGACCGCTTTTCCGGCCGCGACGCCATGCCCGACAAAGGCTGGGACGCGGTCACCGTGCCTGGGGCGGTTTCTGCGTGGAGCGCGCTGTCGCGCCGTTTCGGTCGCCTGCCGTTCGCCGACCTGGCCCGGCCCGCCATCGACTACGCGCGCAACGGCTTTGCGGTGTCACCGATCATTTCGCGCTTGTGGGCCATGGGCGGCGCGCGGCTGGGCGACCAGCCCGGTTTTGCCGACTGCTTTCTGCCCGGTGGCCGTGCCCCCCATGCCGGCGAGGTGTTTCGCAGCGAAGCCCATGCCCGCACGCTTGAAGCCATTGCCGAAAGCCATGGCGAGTCGTTCTACCGGGGCGCGCTGGCCCGGCAGATTGCCGCCCACGCGCGGGAACATGGGGGCGCCTTGACCGAGGACGACCTGGCCAACCACAAGACCGACTGGTGCGGCACGCTGGCGCAGCCTTTTGCCAATTCAGTGGTGCACGAGCTGCCACCGAACGGGCAGGGCATCGCCACCCTGATGGCGCTGGGCATGCTGCAGGCCCTGGGCATTGGCAACCAGCCGCTGGACCATGTCGACACGGTGCACCTGTCGATCGAGGCGATGAAGCTCGCGCTGGCCGACCTGTACCAGTACAACGCGGACATTGATGCGATGCAGATAGCCCCCGGTTCGCTGCTCGACCCGGCCTACCTGGCCGAGCGCGCCCGCCTGATCGACCGCAACAAAGCCGGTGACCCGGGCCATGGCGCGCCCAAGCCGGGCGGCACGGTTTACGTGGCGGCGGCGGACGCCTCGGGAATGATGGTGTCCTTCATCCAGTCCAACTACATGGGCTTTGGCTCGGGCATCGTCGTGCCCGGAACCGGCATCAGCCTGCAAAACCGGGGCCATGGGTTTTCCCTGGCACAGGGCCATGCGAACCAGGTCGGGTCTGCCAAGCGTCCGTCCCACACCATCATTCCGGCGTTCGCCATGCATGCCGATGGCACGCCGCAAATGGCCTTCGGCGTGATGGGCGGGCCGATGCAGTCCCAGGGCCATCTGCAAATGGCCTTGCGCGTGCTCCGCTACGGGCAGAATCCACAGGCCGCCGCCGATGCACCGCGCTGGCGTGTGACAGGCGGTCGCCAAGTGGCGGTCGAGCCGGGCTTTGATGCCGGCGTGGTCAGCGAATTGATCGCGCGCGGCCATGACGTCAAGGCCGAACCCGGCAATGGCGTGTTTGCCTTTGGCGGCGCGCAGCTGGTGTTGAAGCAGGAGGGCGGCTACATCGCAGGCTCGGACCCGCGCAAGGACGGCCAGGCCGTGGCGTACTGAAACCATGAACATTGAACTGACCCTGATCGTCGAGCTGCTGGTGCTCGGCTGCATTTCCGGATTCCTGGCCGGCCTGCTGGGCATTGGCGGCGGCATGCTGCTGGTGCCGGCCCTGACCTACCTTGCCACCGCGCAGGGCTTTCCGGCAGGTTATGTCGTCAAGATGGCGGTCGCCACGTCGCTGGCCACCATCTTGTTCACCTCGCTGTCTTCCGTGCGGGCGCACCACAAGCGCGGCGCCGTTCGCTGGGATGTCGTCAAGCTGCTGGCGCCGGGCATTGTGGTGGGCTCGCTGCTGGGTGCGCAAATTGCCCGGCTGCTTTCGGCCAGGACGCTGGCGCTGGTGTTTGCCGTTTTCGTCAGTTATTCGGCGGTGCAGATGTTCATCGACAAAAAGCCCAAGCCCACACGGCAATTGCCGCAAGGCGCGGGCATGTTGGGCGCCGGTACCGTCATCGGCACGCTGTCGTCACTGGTCGGTGCCGGCGGGGGTTTCATCTCCGTGCCTTTCATGGCCTGGTGCAACGTGGCCATTCACACCGCCGTGGCGACTTCGTCGGCCCTGGGATTCCCGATTGCGCTGGCGGGCACCGTTGGCTACCTCATCGCCGGCTGGAACCTGCAAGGCGTGCCGGACGG
>JBBSRS010000025.1:0-13378 GCA_038242795.1 Burkholderiales bacterium | reverse complement strand
GTAAGCTGTTGATTTATATTGATTATAAGGAAATAAATCAACAAAGACGAATACTTTAAAACACGCTCATCTTGTCATTCGTAATGAGAAGGTCGGGTGTTCGATTCATCTCTCCGGCACCAATACAGACAAAGAAAATCCGCTATCTAAAAAATAGTGGATTTTTTTTGACCAGCACTGCGCCCGCACCAGAATCAAAACGCGCAACATACGATCCATATAGTGAGCATCAATTGGTAAAGCCGAGTTGCACGAGCTGTTGGTGCCAATTGAATATTGACCAAGTGGGTTTGCCAGGAAGAAATCTTCGGGCCCTTCGTCACCATCCAGGTGTTCGATGAGTTTGAAGAAGCCATCACGCTGGCCAACGAATCCAGCTTTGGTCTGGTTTCCTATCTGTGGTCGGGTGACCTGCAGCAATGGATGCAGGCCACACGTCAAATTCAAGCCGGCATGGTTCTGGTCAACACCCCATGAACCTGGACTTGCTGTTTCCTTTTGGTGACTACAAGGACTCCGGTTTGGGACGAAAAGGCATTGACGGCTTCAGGCATTTCCAAACCGAAGAAAAAACCGTGACGATTGCGCTGCAGCGTCCGGCCATGGAACGGCTGGGCTTGGACGAATCCTAAGCATCCGCTGCTGCCACTCTCGGGTTTTGGCGTATTCGACCTGAGCCAAAAAGTGGCAGGCTTTTGCTGCCCGCTCTTGCTCAAGGCACAAGGCGACGCATTTCAGTTGATGCCGAATTTTGCCTGCCCGTGGTTTCTATGTTGCTGAAACAGCCAAGTCATCAACTCAAGCGTGCCATTCCCCCATTTCCATGTCCTGCCAATATTTGGCTTGCCTGGCGTTGACGCACAGCAGCACCATGCCCGGCGTGTCGGTGCCCTGGGCGAACCATTGCTCAAGTTCCGGCACCCAGTGCTTTTCAAACTCGGCCTTGTCACGGATCAGTTCGGCCTTGCCAGTAACGGTCACATAGAGTTTGTCATCGCCTTCGAAGGCCAGTTGCACTTCAGGATTGCGGCTGATTTGTTTGACCTTGTCCGACTCTTCGTACGTGAAGTAGTACGACTTGCCGTCATAGTCAACGTCGGCGTTGTTGCTCATGGGGCGGCCAGAGAGCGATCCGTCTTCGGCCACGGTGACCAGCGTGGCGATGTCCAGATTGCGCATTTTTTGCGCCATGTCTTTCAGGGCGGCCTTCTGAATTTTCATTTGCATGGGTGGTTTCCTTTGAACAATGGTGATGGGAACAAGCCAGCCAACACCTTATGAAATTGACTCTGCCAGCCCCATAAGCCATGGCGCAAAAGAAATGTAGGAGTACACGCGCAACAATCTGTTGCGGGCCTTCGCTTCAAATTTAAAACAGTTTCCAGCCTCCTAAAACGTCTCTGATAGGCACCGGTCAGCATCGCCCACACCAAAAAGTGCGCAGCCGGGCATCTGGTCAACATTGCCCCAGGATCAAGGAAGTTAAAGTTGTAAGCTGCCCTAACCTGAGCAACATCACTGCTATAAATGGGCGGTCCGGGCATGAATCCTGCGTTCAAGACAACGGTTTTCTAGCCCGCCAGACTGCGTGATTGATGTCTTCCCTTCTTCCCTTCTTCCCTCGAAAGGCACCCTCAATGGCCATCCGTGTTGCGCTGCACCACAAAACCAGCTACCACTACGATCGCCTGGTCGCCCTGTCGCCGCATGAGGTTCGCCTGCGACCAGCGCCCCATGCGCGAACCCCGATTCTTTCGTATTCGCTGAGCGTCACGCCCGAAGACCATTTCATCAACTGGCAACAGGACCCGTACGGCAACTACATCGGCCGCTTTGTCTTTCCTGAAAAATCAGACCGGCTCGAATTCACGGTCGACCTGGTGGCGGACATGACCGTCATCAATCCGTTTGATTTTTTCGTCGAAAAATATGCCGAATTTTTCCCGTTCAGCTACCCGGTGCAACTGGCCGCCGAACTCAGCCCCTACCTGAAGTCAGACACGCCTGGAGAATTGCTGGTGGCCTGGGTGGCGGCCGCGCGGCGCGACCTGCTGAAGAAAAACCTGGCGACCAACGACTTTTTGGTGGCGGTGAACCAACGTCTGCAGGGCGACATTGCCTACTTGCTGCGCATGGAGCCGGGGGTGCAAACACCCGAGGAAACATTGCAAAACCGCTCGGGCTCCTGCCGCGACAGCGGCTGGCTGCTGGTGCAGATCATGCGCGAAATGGGCCTGGCCGCACGGTTCGTGTCGGGTTACCTGATCCAGTTGCGCGCCGACCAGGCGTCGCTGGACGGCCCGAGCGGCACCGAGGTCGACTTCACCGACCTGCATGCGTGGACCGAGGTGTATGTTCCCGGCGCCGGCTGGATCGGGCTGGACCCGACATCGGGCATGCTGGCCAGCGAAGGGCATATTCCGCTGGCCTGCACGGCCATGCCGTCGTCGGCAGCGCCGGTGAGCGGCTTTACCGACAAGGCCGAGGTGACGTTCTCGCATGAAATGACCATCACGCGCATTCATGAAGACCCGCGTGTGACCAAGCCTTACACGGAAGAAGACTGGCAAAAAATCAACCAGCTGGGGCAGCAGGTCGATGCCGACCTGAAGCGCCAGGATGTGCGCCTGACGCAGGGCGGCGAGCCGACTTTTGTGTCCATCGACGACATGGACGGCGACGAATGGAACACCCTGGCGCATGGCGACAAGAAGCGTGAACTGGCCGGCCAGCTCATGCATCGCCTGAAAAATCACTTTGCACCGGGCGGCATGCTGCATTACGGCCAGGGCAAGTGGTATCCCGGAGAACCCCTGCCACGCTGGGCGCTGAACATTTACTGGCGCATTGACGGCCAGCCGATGTGGCTTGATCCGACGCTGTTTTCGGATGAAGCCCAACCCGACGGCTATGGCAGCGACGAGGCCGAGCATTTCAGCGCCGAGTTGGTCAAGGCGCTGGGCTTGCCGGCCCACAGCCAGATTCCGGCCTATGAAGATGTCATGCAGCAAGCCCGGCTGGAGCAAGGCCTGCCGGTGAACCTGGACCCGCTTCAGGCTGACCTGACAGCGCCGGAGCAGCGGCGGCGCCTGGCGCGCCTGCTGGAAGACGGACTGGGACAGGTCGTGGGCTATGTGCTGCCGCTCAAGCCCCGGGACCTGGACCCGAGCGTCGCCTTGGGAACCGCCTGGCGCACGTCGCCGTGGCCGCTCAAGCGCGAGCACCTTTACCTGACCGAGGGCGACTCGCCCCTGGGGCTGCGCCTGCCGCTGAATGCATTGCCCTGGGTGCAGCCTGAGGAAAAGGAACCTGACTTCGACATCGATCCTTTTGCACCGCAGGCACCTTTGGATGCCGGTCGTAAGGAAAAACGGAACACGGCCAAGGCGAAAAAACCCGCGCTTGCCGACGAGCCGACCGAACCGCGTGAAGTGATCCACACCGCGCTGTGCGTGCAGGTCAGGGATGGCCGCCTGCATGTCTTCATGCCGCCGGTCAAACGCATCGAGGACTACCTGGCACTGGTCACCTCGGTGGAGAACACGGCGGCCAAGCTCAAGCTCAAGCTGTGGGTCGAAGGCTATCCGCCGCCGCGCGACCCGCGCATCAAGCTGCTCAGCGTCACGCCCGACCCGGGTGTCATAGAGGTGAACATCCACCCGGCGGCCAGCTGGAACGAGCTGGTCTACAACATGACCACCCTGTATGAAGAGGCACGGCTGACGCGCCTGGGCACCGAATAGTTCATGGTCGATGGCCGTCACACCGGCACCGGTGGCGGCAACCACGCCACGCTGGGCGGCGCGACCGCCGAAGACAGCCCGATGCTGCGCCGGCCCGACCTGCTGAAAAGCCTGATCACCTACTGGCAGAACCATCCGGCACTGTCGTATCTGTTTTCGGGCACCTTCATCGGCCCCACCAGCCAGGCGCCGCGTGTCGATGAGGCGCGGGACGACAACCTGTACGAGCTGGCGATTGCCTTCCAGCAAATGGACCAGGTGCTGCCGACCCTGCAGCCGGGTGACAAGCCCTGGATGGTGGACCGCCTGCTGCGCAACCTGCTGGTTGACCTGACCGGCAACACCCATCGTTCGGAATTTTCCATCGACAAGCTGTATTCCCCTGACGGCCCGACCGGCCGGCTGGGGCTGGTCGAATTCCGCGCTTTTGAGATGCCGCCGCATGAGCGCATGAGCCTGCTGCAGATGCTGCTGCTGCGCGCGCTGGTGGCGCGTTTCTGGCGCCAGCCCTACCAGGCCAAGCTGGTTCACTGGGGCACTGCGCTGCATGACCGCTGGATGCTGCCGCACTTCGTGGCACAGGACATCCGCGATGTGGTGAAGGATTTGCGGGCCTCGGGCTATGCCTTCGAAGCGCACTGGTTCGACCCGTTCATCGAATTCAGGTTTCCGCGTTTTGGCACCGTCGTCTATGAATGCGTGGAGATGGAGCTGCGCCAGGCCATCGAGCCGTGGAATGTGCTGGGCGAGGAAATGACCGGCGGCGGCACGGCACGCTATGTCGACTCGTCCGTCGAGCGCATGCAGTTGCGGGTGCGCGGGCTGACCGACGGGCGCCATGTGATTGCCTGCAACGGGCGCATGCTGCCGCTGCACCCGACCGGCGTGCCGGGCGAGTTTGTCGCCGGCGTGCGTTTTCGCGCCTGGAGCCCGTGGTCCGCCCTGCACCCGACCATCGGGGTGCAGGCGCCACTGACCTTCGACCTGGTGGACACCTGGAGCGGCCGGTCCATTGGCGGCTGCACCTACCACGTCGTCCATCCGGGCGGACGCAGCGAAGAGCATTCGCCGATCAACGCGAATGCCGCCGAGGCACGCCGGTTCGCGCGCTTCTGGGCGCACGGGCACACACCCGGACCGATGAACGTGCACAAGGAAGCCTTGAACCCCGGCTTTCCCATGACGCTCGATTTGCGCTGGCAGGCTGATTGACGGTATCCTTGAACGGTCGACCCACGCGGATGTCTCGCTCTTGAGTCATCCGCGTTTTTGCTGGGGCAAATTCAACCTGACCCCGCACCAAGGCGCGCAAGGTGCACAAGGCATCCGATCGCTTTTCGCTACTGAATTAATAGCTGGTTATCTACACCAGACATGCGCAAATGCCTTATTTGATGCTTAATAAGCTGTTTACTGTTTACCGCCAACGCGCTCAAGAGAAATACCCGACCCGATGGTGAATCAACTGCTTGCCGGTTACCCGGCCTCGCCAGACAGTTTTGATGAAATGCTGGACGGCTCGGGCCAGCCACGCGCGCATTGGCGCACCTTGCTGGACAGCCTGGCGCATGAAGCGCCTGACGTCATGCGCAAGCGCAGAGAATCAGTGCAGCGACAGGTTCGTGAAAACGGTGTCACCTACAACGTCTACACCGACGACAAAGGCGTGCAGCGCCCCTGGGACCTGAATGTCCTGCCGATGATCCTGCCGCATGGCGAATGGGCAGGGATCGAGGCCGCAGTGATCCAGCGCGCCACGCTGATGAACCGGCTGTTGATCGATGTCTACGGCGAGCAACAGATGCTGGCGGAAAAAATGCTGCCGCCTGCGCTGGTTCACGGACATGCCGGTTTTCTGCGGCCATGCCATGGCATACGGCACAAGGATGGTGTCGCCCTGCATTTTTACGCCATTGACCTGGCCCGCGCACCCAACGGCCGCTGGTGGGCCGTGGCCGACCGGACGCAGGCGCCCTCAGGCGCCGGGTATGCGCTGGAAAACCGCTCGGTCATCTCGCGGACCTTTCCCGATCTGCTGCGCGACCTGAACGTGCAGCACCTGGCGGGCTTTTTTGACACCCTGCGCGACAGCCTGGCCACCTGGGGGCGCCAGTGCGCTGCCAGCGGCCAGGGAAAGTCACCGCTGCGCGAGAGCGAAGCGCCGCTGATCGTTCTGCTGACGCCCGGTCCGTACAACGAAACCTATTACGAGCAGGCCTACCTGGCGCGTTACCTGGGATTGCCGCTGGTCGAAGGCAGCGACCTGACGGTGCGCGACGGCATCGTCTGGCACAAGACACTGTCCGGCTTGCAGCGGGTGCATGTGATCATGCGCCGGGTCGACGACGACTACTGCGACCCGCTGGAGCTGCGCGCCGATTCGGCACTGGGCGTGGCCGGGCTGACCGAGGCGGCCCGGCGCGGCACTGTGCTCATTGCCAACAGCCTGGGCTCCAGCCTGCTGGAGTCGGGTGCGCTGCTCGGCTTCCTGCCGTCGTTGTGCAAGCGCCTGCTGGGCGAGCCGCTCAAGATGCCGTCCGTGGCCACCTGGTGGTGCGGTGAGCCGGCGGCGCTGGAAGTGGTGATCAACCGGCTCGACCAGCTGGTCATCAAGCCGAGCTTTCCCCAGCTCCGGGAGTTTCCCGTCTTTGGCAAAGACCTGACAGGGCAGGCGCGCTTGGCCTTCATTCACAAGATGCGTGCCAACCCCCAGAACTATGTGGCGCAGGAACTCGTCCGGCTTTCTCAGGCACCGGTGTCCAATCCGGATGCTGGCGGCGGCCTGAACGCCCGCGCCATCGGCCTTCGGGTCTATGCCTGCGCCACGCCAAAAGGCTACGCCGTGATGCCCGGCGGACTGACCCGCGTGGCGACCGGCCTGGATTCGCGCATCATCACCATGCAGCGCGGCGGCGGCAGCAAGGACACCTGGATACAGGCCAGCCACCATGTCGAGGTGCCCAGCCTGCGCAAACGCACCATCACGCACCAGGACCTGGTGCGCGACGACACGCATATTTCCAGCCGCGTGGCGGAAAATCTTTTCTGGTTCGGCCGCAATGCCGAGCGTTGCGACAACACGGCCCGCCTGCTTCGGGTTGCGCTGAATTTACTGTTCGATGTGGTCCCGGCAAATCGGGGCAGCGAGTGGCCGGCTGTGGTGGCGCTGTGCACCTGGTTCGGCCTGATCGAGTTGAAGGAAAGCACGCCGCATCTAGCCCAGGGACAGGCCGGCAAAACCGCATTGCTCCCGGGCGACACCAAAATTGAGGCAGAACTGATGCGGGCCGTCGCGTCGCCCGACGTTCCGGGACTGGCCAGGCAGCAGCAGCAGCTCTACCAGAGCGCCGGCCAGTTGCGCGAACGATTTTCGGTTGACAACTGGCGCGCCTTCAACCAGATGGTGCAAAGCGTGTCAGGCGCGGGGGCACGGCTGTCCCAGTCGGAAGCCATGACCATTCTTGACGACGCCACCACCGCGATGATGACCCTGTCCGGCTTTGCCCTTGACGGCATGAGCCGCGACCTCGGCTGGCGTTTCATGTCCCTGGGGCGTCGC
The DNA here is from genome assembly GCA_038242795.1 of Burkholderiales bacterium. Classification (GTDB taxonomy): domain Bacteria; phylum Pseudomonadota; class Gammaproteobacteria; order Burkholderiales; family Burkholderiaceae_C; genus Polaromonas. Next base: position 6,076 of record JBBSRS010000025.1, on the reverse strand, counting down.
CTGGAACGCCTGCAATTCCAGGCGGTGGCGCTGCAGCATGCGCTCGGCATGCCCGCCAACGGCAACCTGGACTGGCTGCTGGAACTGTCCGACTGCATCATCACCTACCGCGCCCGCTACCGCGCGCAGCCCGAATGGCTGCCGGTGCTGGATTTGCTGCTGCGGGACGAAAGCAACACCCGCTCCATCCTGTTCCAGCTCGAAGGCGTCCTCAAAAGCCTGAGGGAAATATCGCTGACCTACGGCCCGTGCGGGGAACAGGAACTGGTGCTGTTGAGGAACGAGCTGGTGTCGCTGGCGCCCGACACCGACCTGTACTGCGGCAATGCGCAGCTGATTGACCTGCTGCGCCGTATCCGGGTGGCGAGCGCGCAAATGTCGCAACAGGTCAGCGTGCAATTTTTCAGCTACACCGGCAACCACCCCATGAAGGCGCCCTCCGCATGAATCCCTTGCCCGTGAGCCCTTCCGTGCGCGCCCGCTACCATGTCGTTCACGAAACCCAGGTGGACTACGCAAGACCGGTCACGCTGTCCCAGCAATTCCTGCACATGACGCCGCGGTCTTTTGCCTGTCAGCAGATCGAGTCACATGCGCTCTGGGTGACGCCGACAGAAAACGAGGGCGTGGACGGCACGGATTATTTTGGCGACAACACCCGTCAGATCACCATCACCGCACCGCACCGGCGCCTGCTGGTGCATGCCGAATCAACGGTTGCACTGATGCAGCGTCCCGATCTGGACGGCATCCGGGGAAGCGCCTCCTGGGAAAGCCTGCGCAACCGGCTGCAACAGGGGATGGAAACCACCATGGCAGACGCCTACCGCTTTCTGTATGCCTCGCCGCATGTGGGCTGCAGCCTTGAACTGGAAGCGTTTGCGCGCACCAGCTACACACCGGGCCGGCCGCAGCTCGATGCCGCACTCGAGCTGACCCAGCGAATTTTTGACGGGTTCGAATTCGACCCGGACGCCACCGACATTTCCACGCCGCTGGACGAGGTGCTGCGCGGCCGCCGGGGCGTCTGCCAGGATTTTGCCCAGTTGATGATCGGCTGCCTGCGCAGCCTGGGCCTGCCCGCGCGCTACATGAGCGGCTACATCCTGACGCACCCGCCGGCCGGCCAGCCGCGCCTGATCGGTGCCGATGCATCGCATGCCTGGGTGTCGGTTTTTTGCCCGGACCTGGGCTGGGTGGATTTTGACCCGACCAACCGCTGCCTGGTGCAGCACGAACACATCACCCTGGGCTGGGGCCGCGACTTCAGCGATGTCACCCCGATGCGCGGCGTGGTGCTGGGCGGCGGCGAGCAGGAGCTGGAGGTGCGGGTGACCGTCACACCGCTGCCGCTGCCGCTGGAAACCGTGTCGCGGCCCGGCAACCAAGTGCCGGCAGGTTGCCTGGCTTGAGCGGCGCTGCGCACTGCGGTGCGTCATGCCGTGCCAGCATTTTGAAACCAATGGCTCATCGCCCCGGCGAGCGCCAGGGTTGGATGCCTCTTTTTTTCCTTTTTCAAAATTGAGCGATTTTCATGAAGCAACTTTCAAACAGCGGCCAGCAGGCCGTCAACGACATCGCCCAGCGCCACGGATTCAGCCCCGAAGCGGTCACGCGCATGCTCGAATCCGTCATCCATGGCAACGGCAGCATGGCGCAGTTCAACCACCCCGAATTCAGCGGCTCCGGCCAGTGGATGCGCGGCGGCATGACCATGGTGTCGGACATGTTCAATGGCCAGCTCAAGGGCCGCGTCGATGCCTTGTGCTCCGAGCTTTCCAGGCTGGTGGCCAGCGAGCCTGACCTGCTCATAACCGGCAGCTTCCAGTCGCAAAACCAGGGTGACCAGCAGCAAACCAGCCATGCCGGCGGCCCCTGCCAGGACGCCCACATGCCCACCAACCCCTCGGCCAGCCTGTTTGCCGCACCGGCGCCGGGCATGTCGCCCGACTGGTGGCCGTCCGACCTGCGCTGGCCCAACAGCACCGGTGCCCAGAACGGCGTGCGCTATGCCTACTTTGCGCAGGCGCGTCGGCTGGCCATCGAAGTGAATGGCAGCGTCACCGTCTATGACACGCAGGACCACCAGCTCGGCGGCTTTTCCCAGCAGCAGTCCCATGGCAGTTGCGTCACCTTTTCCAGCCCGTACGGGCAGGTGGATGTGACCCGTTTGCCGGTCGTGTCGGTCAATGGTGTGCAGCAGAACGCCAATGGCTTCAACCCAACGCATGCAGCCACGCCCGAACTGGTGCCAGCGCACCTGCCCGCCGCGTGTGCAGCGCAAGCGCCCTTCCCGCTTCAGCGCGAAGTGCAGGTTCGCCCCGGCATTCCCGCCCCAGGCGAGGCGGACATTTTCCTGATGCTCGAGAAGCTTGCCGACCTGCGAAGCCGCGCCATCATCAGCGACGAAGACTTCAACGCCAAGAAAACCGAATTGCTGGCACGCCTGTAGACAATCGGCGCAACTGGCACCGCGCACACGGCCAGGGGGGTAGGAGGCATCCGACAGGTTTGCCTGCTGAGCACTGATTGCACAGTTCTGCCAAAAAGCAGATTCTTTGCACTCTCCAACTCCTGATCGCTCACGTGTCCGCCATTTTCGACATCACCCACACCACCCATTACCGGTATGCCCAGCAGGTCATGCTGGGCGAGCACTGGGTGCAATTCCGCCCGCGCGACAGCCATGACCTGCGGGTGCTGGCCACGGACCTGCGGGTCACGCCTGCGCCGGTGGACATCCGCATGTTTCAGGATGCCTATTCCAATTCCATCGCCAAGATCCAGCCGCAGAGTCCGGCGAATGAGCTGAAGGTGGTGTGCATGTCGTCGGTCGAACACACCGGCACCCGCGCCGTCAACTTTCCCATGAGTTCGCGCGCGCGGCAGTTCCCGCTGGCGTATGGCGACGAAGAACGGGTGGTGCTGCGCCACTACCTCGCGCCCTACTACGACGACCCGAACGGGATTTTGCAGGACTGGGCCGAGCAGTTCATCCGGCCCGACGAGACCACCGGCACCCGCGAGCTGCTGGTGGAGATGACGGAATCCATCCGCAACTCCATGGCCTATCACGTGCGGCTGAACCCCGGGGTGCAGACGCCGTATGACACGCTGCGGCTGAAAAGTGGCGCCTGCCGGGACTTTGCAACCCTGATGATCGAGGCGGTGCGACGGCTCGGCTATGCCGCCCGTTTCGTTTCGGGCTACCTTTACACGCCGTGGCTGGACACCCAGGACCAGCAGAGCCATGGCAACGGCTCCACCCATGCCTGGGTGCAGGTCTACCTGCCCGATGCCGGCTGGATTCCGTTCGATCCGACCAACAACCTGATCGGCGGCACCGACCTCATCCCGGTCGGTGTGGCCCGCCATGCCAGCCTGGCCAAGCCGCTGCATGGCTCGTGGGACGGCTCGCCGGGAGACTTCCTCGGCATGGATGTCAACGTCCAGGTTCGCAAGCGAAGCTGAATTTCGGCCGGCACACGGCAACGGCGGGTTTCGTCCTACAGCGCCATCACCGGCCTGCCGATGGATTCGGCGCGTCATGGGTGATTTAATTTATGTGCCTCAAAAATTCCTTGAGCCATGCTTCAAGACCTCCTTTTGCCCGCAGGAACCCCGATGAACGATACCTTGATGAACGCCCCCAGCGCTGCCGTGTTGCCTCAAGACAACCTGGCACTTCCGGCCACCACAGTGCAGCCCTTCAACACCAACCGGTTGCAAATCGATTCGACGCTGGACTACGTCATCAATGGCCCATCCGAGTTCATCTTCCTGATTCATGCGGCCCACGGCATGGGCCAAACGCTGGTCCATGAAAATTTGCAGATCGAGCCGCCAACCCCTTTCAGAACATACCTCGACGGCCAGTCAGGCAACCGCTTTCTGCGTTTTCAGGCCCAGCCTGGCCCGCTCAAGGTGGTTTACCGGGCCTTGGTCGACCGCATGATCGAATCCGCCGATGTCAATGCACCTGAATTGCCAGTGCATGAAATACCGGACGATGTGCTGCATTACCTGATGCCCACCCGTTACTGCGAATCGGACCTGCTGGGGATGGATGCCGGCCAGCTGTTTGGCCAGTTGCCCCAGGGCTACGGGCGCGTTCAGGCCATTTGTGAATGGGTGCGCGGCAACATCGAATACCGCATCGGTTCGACCAACGCCACCACGACAGCGCGCGAAGTCTTCATGCAGCGGGCCGGCGTTTGCCGGGACTTTGCACACCTGGCCGTGACCTTTTGCCGGGCATTGAACATTCCGGCGCGGCTGGTCAGTGGCTATGCGACATTTGACGAACCACCGCCGGACTTTCATGCCGTCTTTGAGGCCTACCTGGGCGGGCGCTGGGTGCTGTTTGACCCGACCGCCATGTCGCCGCTGGACCAGATCATTCGCCTGGCCCATGGTCGCGACGCAAAAGACGTGGCATTTGCCACCATTTTTGGCCCCGCGCACATGGTGTCGATGAGTCCGGATGTGGTGCTGGTGAACCGCAATGCGGCGCTTCCAGGATAAACAACCGAGCGCGGCTGCGGCCATGCAAAGTTTGACAAAATCCGTTTACAGCTCCGTATTTCATAGCTGTGAGGGCAATCCAGCTATACGCAAAACGCCTGTTCAACCCGGTTCATAGCCTTCCGGGTTGCCGCTCTGCCAGCGCCAGGCATCCAGGCACATGTCGGCCAGGCTGCGGCTGGCGGTCCAGCCCAACAACTGGTGCGCCAGTGCCGGGTCGGCAAAGCACTGCGCCACGTCGCCCGGCCGGCGCGGGGCGATCTGGTAGTGGATGGGACGGCCGCTGGCCTTCTCAAACGCGTTGACCACTTCCAGCACGCTGTTGCCGCGGCCGGTTCCGAGGTTGACGGTGAAGCTTTTTCGGGTTTGCAGCAGGGCTTGCAGCGCGGCCACATGCCCTTCGGCCAGGTCCTGCACATGGATGTAGTCGCGCACGCCGGTGCCGTCGGGCGTGGGGTAGTCGCTGCCGTACACGTTCAGGAAAGGCCGCTTGCCAATCGCCACCTGCGTGACGAAAGGCATCAGGTTGTTGGGAATGCCGCTCGGGTCTTCTCCGATCAGTCCGCTGGGGTGCGCGCCGACCGGGTTGAAGTAGCGCAGCACGCCAAGCTGCCAGGAGGGGTCGGACACCTGCACCGCCGACAGGATGTCCTCGATCACCAGCTTGGTGTGGCCGTAGGGGTTGGTGTGGCTGCGCGGAAAACCTTCGGTGATGGGCACCGAGGCCGGATCGCCATACACCGTGGCACTGCTTGAAAACACCAGCGTGCGGCAACTGGAAGCCTGCATCGCCTCCAGCAGGCTGACCGCGCCGCCAATGTTGTTGCGGTAGTACTTGAGCGGCCGGGCCACGCTTTCGCCGACCGCCTTGTCGCCGGCAAAGTGCAGCACGGCGGCAATGTCGTGGCGCGCCAGCACATCGCCGACCCACCGCGTGTCGAGGACATCGCCTGTTTCACAGACCACCGTCTGGCCGGTGATCTGCTGCAGGCGCTCCAGCACGGCCGGATGGCTGTTGGAAAAGTTGTCCAGGATGACAGGGGTGAAGCCCGCCTCGATCAATGCGACGCAGGTGTGACTGCCGATGTAGCCGGCGCCGCCGGTCAGGAGAATGTTCATGGGAAAAATGGCCTATGGGATGAATGGGTAGCAGGAAAATTGGACTTAACCCTCATGCGGGGCCGGTCAGAACGGAATTTGGTGGCACGCTTGCGTCTCGCCTGATCAGTGACTGCTCAGTTCGCTTTTCAGTTTAAGCGCAATGACATCAGCCTCTGTCATCCCGTCCCCGGATCAAGTCCGGGGTTTCAGCACCCGGGAACCATGACTTCTCCACAAACGGGGTCATGGATGGCGGATTCCCGGATCAAGTCCGGGACAGGCTCTGTCCGCAATGACAAAAGAGATTACGGAGAGCTTCTAGCGAACTGAGCAGTTGCCCTGGTTATGGTGAAAAAGCCCGCTTGCGCAATATGGACGTGCACAACCCGCTATGAAATCAGGAGTTTCTCAGGCATTGCGCAGGCCAGCCGACGCAAAGCCCCAAAGGCCT